>JAWSUX010000031.1:0-5377 GCA_033852215.1 Colwellia sp.
AATAGAAGTCTAGCAATGTCCTACTCTCACATGGGAACTCCCACACTACCATCGGCGCAACTGCGTTTCACTTCTGAGTTCGGAATGGATTCAGGTGGGACCACAGCGCTATTGTCGCTAAACAAAAAAAGTACAATCTTAGAAAGCTTTGCTCGAGAGCAATAAATATCGTTTGTTTTCTTTATTCTTGGTTCAAGTAACACGTAAGTACGTGATTTGCTTTTCAGCAGTTTATTCATGTCAGTCTTCATACAATACATTCATAGCCTACTCTATAAGCAAAACTACTTGGGTGTTGTATGGTTAAGCCTCACGGGTAATTAGTATCAGTTAGCTCAAGACCTCACAGCCCTTACACACCTGACCTATCAACGTTGTAGTCTCCAACGACCCTTTAGGGAGCTTAAAGCTCCAGTGAGAACTCATCTCAAAGCCTGCTTCCCGCTTAGATGCTTTCAGCGGTTATCAGTTCCGAACGTAGCTACCGGGCAATGCCATTGGCATGACAACCCGAACACCAGTGGTTCGTCCACTCCGGTCCTCTCGTACTAGGAGCAGCCCTCTTCAATTCTCAAACGCCCACGGCAGATAGGGACCGAACTGTCTCACGACGTTCTAAACCCAGCTCGCGTACCACTTTAAATGGCGAACAGCCATACCCTTGGGACCGACTTCAGCCCCAGGATGTGATGAGCCGACATCGAGGTGCCAAACACCGCCGTCGATATGAACTCTTGGGCGGTATCAGCCTGTTATCCCCGGAGTACCTTTTATCCGTTGAGCGATGGCCCTTCCATACAGAACCACCGGATCACTATGACCTACTTTCGTACCTGCTCGACGTGTCTGTCTCGCAGTTAAGCTGGCTTATGCCATTGCACTAACCGTACGATGTCCGACCGTACTTAGCCAACCTTCGTGCTCCTCCGTTACTCTTTGGGAGGAGACCGCCCCAGTCAAACTACCCACCAGACAGTGTCCCCAAGCCCGATAAGGGCCCTAGGTTAGAACATCACGCATACAAGGGTGGTATTTCAAGGTAGACTCCACCACATCTGGCGACATGGTTTCATAGTCTCCCACCTATCCTACACATGTAGGAGCAATGTTCACTGTCAAGCTATAGTAAAGGTTCACGGGGTCTTTCCGTCTAGCCGCGGGTATACGGCATCTTAACCGCAAATTCAATTTCACTGAGTCTCGGGTGGAGACAGTGTGGCCATGATTACGCCATTCGTGCAGGTCGGAACTTACCCGACAAGGAATTTCGCTACCTTAGGACCGTTATAGTTACGGCCGCCGTTTACCGGGGCTTCGATCATCAGCTTCGTCCGAGGACTAACCGAATCAATTAACCTTCCGGCACCGGGCAGGCGTCACACCGTATACGTCATCTTTCGATTTTGCACAGTGCTGTGTTTTTAATAAACAGTTCCAGCCACCTGGTTACTTCGACTGCGCCGAGCTTAGGAAGCAAGTTCCATCACCCATATGCAGCGTACCTTCTCCCGAAGTTACGGTACTATTTTGCCTAGTTCCTTCACCCGAGTTCTCTCAAGCGCCTTAGTATTCTCTACCTAACCACCTGTGTCGGTTTGGGGTACGGTTCCTATATATCTGAAGCTTAGAAGCTTTTCCTGGAAGCATGGCATCAATGACTTCATGTCCTTAGACACTCGTCTCGAGTCTCAGCGTTAATAGAAGTCCGGATTTACCTAAACTTCCCGCCTACATTCTTTCACACGGACTACCAACGCCGTGCTCACCTAGCCTACTCCGTCCCTCCTTCGCAATATATAGAAGTACAGAAATATTAATCTGTTTCCCATCGACTACGCGTTTCCGCCTCGCCTTAGGGGCCGACTTACCCTGCCCTGATTAACATGGGACAGGAAACCTTGGTCTTTCGGCGGGGGAGTTTTTCACTCCCCTTATCGTTACTCATGTCAGCATTCGCACTTCTGATACCTCCAGCAAACTTCTCAATTCACCTTCAACGGCTTACAGAACGCTCCCCTACCACTCATAATAAATTATGAATCCGCAGCTTCGGTGACTAGTTTAGCCCCGTTACATCTTCCGCGCAGACCGACTCGACTAGTGAGCTATTACGCTTTCTTTAAAGGATGGCTGCTTCTAAGCCAACCTCCTAGCTGTCTATGCCTTTCCACATCGTTTCCCACTTAACTAGTACTTTGGGACCTTAGCTGGCGGTCTGGGTTGTTTCCCTCTTCACAACGGACGTTAGCACCCGCAGTGTGTCTCCCGCATATCACTCATTGGTATTCGGAGTTTGCAAAGGGTTGGTAAGTCGGGATGACCCCCTAGCCTTAACAGTGCTCTACCCCCAATGGTGTTCGTGCGAGGCTCTACCTAAATAGATTTCGGGGAGAACCAGCTATCTCCCGGCTTGATTAGCCTTTCACTCCGACCCACAAGTCATCACCGCATTTTTCAACATACGTGTGTTCGGTCCTCCAGTTGATGTTACTCAACCTTCAACCTGCCCATGGGTAGATCGCCGGGTTTCGGGTCTATACCCTGCAACTAAACGCGCAGTTAACACTCGCTTTCGCTACGGCTCCCCTAATCGGTTAACCTTGCTACAGAATATAAGTCGCTGACCCATTATACAAAAGGTACGCAGTCACCCGACTAAATCGGGCTTCCACTGCTTGTACGTATGCGGTTTCAGGTTCTATTTCACTCCCCTCACAGGGGTTCTTTTCGCCTTTCCCTCACGGTACTGGTTCACTATCGGTCAGTTAGTAGTATTTAGCCTTGGAGGATGGTCCCCCCATATTCAGACAAAGTTTCACGTGCTCCGTCCTACTCGATTTCACTTAAAGGTTGCTTTAGTGTACGGGACTATCACCCTGTATCGTGGTCCTTTCCAGAACCTTCCACTAGCGCCCAATAAGCTTAAGGGCTGATTCGCGTTCGCTCGCCGCTACTAACGAAATCTCGGTTGATTTCTTTTCCTCGGGGTACTTAGATGTTTCAGTTCTCCCGGTTTGCCTCATTAACCTATGTATTCAGTTAATGATACCTAGCTTATGCTAAGTGGGTTTCCCCATTCGGACATCGAAGACTATAACGGTTTTTATCACCTTATCTTCGCTTTTCGCAGATTAACACGTCCTTCATCGCCTCTAACTGCCAAGGCATCCACCACATACGCTTAGTCACTTAACCATACAACCCTAAGTAGTCTTTTCTAATAAAGAATCGAAAACGAAGTAAACCTCGGAGACTAATCCAAGGCAATTGTAAAGTCTGACATTTTCACGTACTCAATAAACCCGAAGATTTATGATGAGTTACTTGATAAGACATCTTACTCTTTCGAGTAGTATGAATTCGATAATACATCCTTGGGGGGATGCATTATCACCATTACCACATTCACGATAAGAGAATGCAATAACAGCTTGGTATTTATAATCACCTGAACAACAGCGCGACACCGTGTTCAGCATATAAATACCGATATTTATATCAGCTTTCCAGATTGTTAAAGAACTTATCATTTGCACACATTCGGCAAAGATATGGTTTAAAAAAACCAAATTTAAAATAACTCTTAGAGTTAAGCTTAAATTTGGCTTCTATTCTTTTAATAGAAGAATTCACCAATCACCTTTAGAGTAAATTGGTAGGTCTGGGCAGACTTGAACTGCCGACCTCACCCTTATCAGGGGTGCGCTCTAACCAGCTGAGCTACAGACCTATAGTTTCTTCAAATTTGTTATCATGTAATTTGTGTGAATACTCGTAGCTCCGAAGAACTCATTAGTTGTTTTTACTTCAAGATAAGGAGGTGATCCAACCCCAGGTTCCCCTAGGGTTACCTTGTTACGACTTCACCCCAGTCATGAAACACAAAGTGGTGACCGTCCTCCCGAAGGTTAAACTAGCCACTTCTTTTGCATCCCACTCCCATGGTGTGACGGGCGGTGTGTACAAGGCCCGGGAACGTATTCACCGTAGCATTCTGATCTACGATTACTAGCGATTCCGACTTCACGGAGTCGAGTTGCAGACTCCGATCCGGACTACGACAAGCTTTGTGGGATTCGCTCCACCTCGCGGTATTGCTGCCCTCTGTACCTGCCATTGTAGCACGTGTGTAGCCCATCCCGTAAGGGCCATGATGACTTGACGTCGTCCCCACCTTCCTCCGGTTTATCACCGGCAGTCTCCTTAGAGTTCCCGCCATAACGCGCTGGCAAATAAGGATAGGGGTTGCGCTCGTTGCGGGACTTAACCCAACATTTCACAACACGAGCTGACGACAGCCATGCAGCACCTGTCACAGAGTTCCCGAAGGCACACGTCTATCTCTAGTCGCTTCTCTGGATGTCAAGGGATGGTAAGGTTCTTCGCGTTGCATCGAATTAAACCACATGCTCCACCGCTTGTGCGGGCCCCCGTCAATTCATTTGAGTTTTAACCTTGCGGCCGTACTCCCCAGGCGGTCAACTTAGTGCGTTAGCTGCGCCACTCACGGATCAAGTCCACGAACGGCTAGTTGACATCGTTTACGGCGTGGACTACCAGGGTATCTAATCCTGTTCGCTCCCCACGCTTTCGTTCCTCAGCGTCAGTATCTGTCCAGGTGGCCGCCTTCGCCACTGATGTTCCTTCCAATCTCTACGCATTTCACCGCTACACTGGAAATTCCACCACCCTCTACAGTACTCTAGTCTACCAGTTCAAAATGCAGTTCCAAGGTTGAGCCCTGGGCTTTCACATCTTGCTTAATAGACCGCCTACGAACGCTTTACGCCCAGTAATTCCGATTAACGCTTGCACCCCTCGTATTACCGCGGCTGCTGGCACGAAGTTAGCCGGTGCTTCTTCTGTTGTTAACGTCACAGGATGCAGCTATTAACTACACCCCTTTCCTCACAACTGAAAGTGCTTTACAACCCGAAGGCCTTCTTCACACACGCGGCATGGCTGCATCAGGCTTTCGCCCATTGTGCAATATTCCCCACTGCTGCCTCCCGTAGGAGTCTGGGCCGTGTCTCAGTCCCAGTGTGGCTGATCATCCTCTCAAACCAGCTAGAGATCGTCGCCTTGGTAAGCCATTACCTTACCAACTAGCTAATCTCACTTGGGCTAATCAAATGGCGAGAGGTCCGAAGATCCCCCCCTTTGGTCCGTAGACGTTATGCGGTATTAGCAGTCGTTTCCAACTGTTGTCCCCCACCATAAGGCATATTCCCAAGCATTACTCACCCGTCCGCCGCTCGCCGCCTGAAAAGCAAGCTTTTCATCGTTTCCCCTCGACTTGCATGTGTTAAGCCTGCCGCCAGCGTTCAATCTGAGCCATGATCAAACTCTTCAATTAACAATCGTTTGTGATGTATCC
>JAWSUX010000319.1:0-3835 GCA_033852215.1 Colwellia sp.
TCAAAAGAAACAGTAAAAGTTACCTCGATGGTATTTGCTGTTTTGATCGGTGCAACGGCGTTTGCCATGGTATTTAGTTACTCAGGTAGCGAATATATCAATGAAGATTTCTTTATGGACTTATCAGGAGGTAAATGGACTTTTATTATTCTAGCCATGTTAGGTATTCTCGTTTTAGGTTTCTTTATCGACTTTATTGAAATAGCTTTTTTAGTTGTACCTATTTTATTACCAGTGGCTATCGCCTTAGATATTAACTTGGTTTGGTTTGCTATTTTAATCTCAATGAATTTGCAAACGTCCTTTTTAACACCACCTTTTGGTTTTAGCTTGTTCTACTTAAAAGGTGTTGCACCTAAGTGGATGAAAACGACTACTATTTATAAAGGTGTGATCCCGTTTATTTTAATGCAAATACTGGTGCTGTTATTAGTCATAATGTTCCCAGAGCATTTGATTATTTCTTAGGGTTAAGTGAAAAACATAACCTATGGCACCGTTGTCATGGGTTATGTCTTACATATATTTAGTAGAACCGAGCCATTTCTTTTGCCACTTTCAATGCGTTCGTGCGCGTCTACAGCGTTGTTAAAATCAAATTCAGAATCAATTTGAAAATCCAAAACATTTGCCTTCAGTAGTTGGGTTAATATCTCAATGGCTTTTTGCCTTTTCGCACTTTGTAATAAATAAACCAGTATAAATTCGATATTAACCGCTTTAAACATGAGTGGATAAAAGGGAATTTTCGGTGTCATCTCTTGAGAAGAGCCGAAGCTTGCAATACTGCCGTTTTCTGTAATTAATTTTGCAATCATTGCTATATTTTTACCAAATTCAACTTCAATAAACTTATCAATTAACTTACCTTGAGTAAATTCAAGTGTTTCTTCAACGAGGGTTTTTGAGTGGTAATCTAACACTAAATCTGCACCTGCTGTTTTAGCGCTATCTATTCCTAATTTTCCACCTGCGGTAGCAATAACATTAGCACCCAAAGCCTTTGCCGCTTGAATGGCTAGCCGACCAACGGTACCCGCGCCACCACTAATAAAAACATGTTTTCCTTTTACATTACCTTGGCCTATTACAGCGTGAACGGCAGTTAAAGCAGGGATCCCTAAAATAGCCCCTTCTCTAAGATCGACATTGTCAGGTAATAACACCGCTTGCTCTTGAGGTAAGGCAATATACTCGGCTGATGTGCCAAAGGCACGTTTCCACTGACCATTCCAAAGCCAAACTCGCTGACCAATTCTGTTTTTGTCTACGTCATGCCCAACATCAACAATGATGCCTGAGCCATCACTATTGGGAATAATTTTAGCAAAAGGCGGTTTAGTAATACCCGGGCGTCCGCCAGCCCTAGCTTTAACATCAGATGGGTTAACGGCGGAATAATGCATTTTAACCACAACGTCTCCTTCACCCGCTATAGGATCGTTCAAACTTTCTATTTGGAGCACTTCATTGGCTGAGCCAAATGTTGAATAGGTGACGGCTTTCATAGTCTCTCTCTTTAAGTGTTTTGCTCATTGAAGTTACTACTATAATAAGTTAGTTTATATTAGTTAAACGAATTGTTTTTATGGTTAGGATTCGAAAAGCGAATAGATATGTATGACATCGATTTAGATTTATTGCGTTGTTTTGTTGTGGTGGCAGAAACAAAAAACTTTACCTTAGCAGGAGAAAAGTTAAACAAAAGTCAGTCTGCGATAAGTATGAGGATCAAAAAACTTGAAGAAGTGTTGAATACCACCTTGTTACAACGAACAAGTCGGCATGTGACGCTTACTTCTGATGGTGGCAGGTTACTTTCTAAAGCGAAAAAATTACTATCCGAGGGGGAAAGTTTAGTCAATTATATGACCGAACCCGCATTAAATGGTGTGATCAGAATAGGATTATTAGAATATATTGCCCCTCATCGAGTGTCGGAGATTGTAGCTGCTATCAAAGCACGTCTACCAGAAGCTAGCCTAAGTTTTCGCATTGGATTAAGTTCACACTTAAAAGAAGAGTTATTAAACAATAATTTAGATGTTGCCTTGGCTATTCATGACAAAGCTGACTCGCAAAGTACATTGCTTGTTGAAGATGAGCTCGTTTGGGTAGCCAGTGATAATATATCCGTAATGGAAAGCCCGGAGCTAAATTTGTGTTTAATGAAAGCGCCTTGCTTTTATCGAGAAAAAGCACTTATCGAATGCAAAAATTCAGGTATTAGCGTTAATGAAATAACAACGAGCAGTAGCATTTTGTCAATGCGCGAGATGATATCTTCAGGACTAGGTTTCTCTTTAATGGGTAAGTCGGCGCTTGGCAAAGGAATTCATCAAGTTGCTCCAGAAAAGTTAGGTCTCAGCTATAAACAAGAAAGTGTCCCTATTGCGCTTATTGGGAGTCACCCTGATAAAGAAAAATTGGCAGCGATATTAACGGAAGTACTTGTTAGAGATTTTTTATAAGGCAGCCACTTAAGTACCTTGAACTTATCTCTTTTTACTTTTGAACTTAGTTATATTAGTTTAGACTTCATCTCACACTCCATCTTGAAAAGTTGATTGATCGACAGAGTCAGTTAATAGGGGGCACAACCGTTGCCGCTAAAAAGATAAAATCAAAGAGTAAACTTTATCTTTAATCGGTGAAGGGTATAAAAGCCAGAAAATTCTGACTTTTATAAAATTATATTTAAAGCACTAAGGCGTTCTTTATTCATGAAAATGTTATTTTTAAAATTAATTTTATTAAGTATAAGTTTGCTCTATTTGGATTTTAGCCATGCTAAAAATTTATCTACTAGAGAGCTTGCTCATTACGAAAGGGAAGCAAGTATAGATAATAAAATAGCCTTTGAACTTGCCCATGTGTATTTGCAAGGTTCACAGGGTGTAACTAAAGATCAGGTTAAAGCTGTTAAATGGTTTCAAAAAATTGCTGAAGGTTATAGTAATGATTATTTAAAGGAAAAGTCGGCTTATGTTTTAGGCTCACTATATATGGGAGCTCAAGATCATCCTGTTGATCATACTCAAGCAAGACGCTACTTTTCTATTGCGTCAAAAAATATCAAAGAAACTGCTTTAATTGATGCACCCTATCATTTTTCGATGCTGACCCAAGATAACAAGTTACATATCGAATATCTTGAAATGTCAGCAAGAGCAGATTACCTACCAGCTATATTACAACTGGTGTCAATCTATTTGGATAAAAAGCGTGTTGCACCTAATGATAATGCCTTGGTGAAGTGGTTAAAGTTAGCAGCAGATAAGGAGCATGTTGAAGCTCAAGCCCTTATTGGTAGCATGTATTTTGATGGTGATAAGGTTTATCAAGATTATGAGCGAGCCTATTATTACCTCGTCAGAGCCGCAGAGCAGAAGCATACTGAAGCACAAGCGAAATTAGGTTTAATTCATAAATTAGGCTTGGGGAAAAAAGTTGATTTGAAAAATGCTCGAATGTGGTTTGAGCGAGCATATGCGTCAGGAAATGATATCGCGGGTGAGAATCTTGCCAATATCTTATTGTACTCAAAAGTTGAAGGTGAACGAAATAAAGGACTTGAGATATTAGCTGTAGTCGCTGAATCAGGTTCAAAGTCTGCCGCGCAACAAATGATTGTAATTTACCAAGATGGTAAGTTAGTTACTAAAAATGCAGAAAAACTTAATCATTGGCAAACTGTTTTTAATAACAGTGAGGAAAGTGCCTCAACGCTTATTGGTTTAAATAAAGCTACAAAAGGAGGTGATAGTAAAGTCTACCAAGCTCCATCAAAAGCAGCTAGTTATTACGCTGAAGGGTAGGGCAAACGGGTTAAAAC
>JAWSUX010000320.1:0-1876 GCA_033852215.1 Colwellia sp.
GGATTTTCATGATCTGATTCATCACGAAGGTCAACGACCATTGGCAGTTTTTTTGCCGTCATTTGACCTGCAATCTGCTCTAATATTTTACCGCCCGACGCTTGATGAGGCAACGCCGTGATAACAACTTCACCCTGCTCTATTTCATAAACAGCACGCATTCTTATACTGCCACGCCCTGTTTGATATATTTTTTCGATGTCAGCTTTCGGGGTAATAATTTCAGCATCAGTTGGATAATCAGGGCCTTTAACAAAGGTTAATAAATCAGCGACTTCAGCTTTAGGTTGCTCAATCAGGTGCACACAGGCATCAGCAATTTCACGCACATTATGCGGAGGAATATCTGTCGCCATACCAACAGCAATACCTGTAATTCCATTGAGTAAAATATGCGGCAATCGTGCAGGTAAGGTAATTGGCTCATTTAAGGTACCATCAAAATTTGGTTGCCAATCTACCGTGCCTTGACCTAACTCAGATAATAATATTTCACTAAATTTTGATAAACGCGATTCGGTATAACGCATGGCAGCAAAAGATTTAGGATCATCCGGGGCTCCCCAGTTCCCTTGACCGTCAACCAAGGGGTAACGATAAGAAAATGGCTGAGCCATAAGTACCATCGCTTCATAACAAGCGCTATCACCATGTGGATGAAACTTACCTAAGACGTCACCGACAGTACGTGCAGATTTTTTATACTTTGCCGTGGCTGAAAGCCCTAACTCTGACATTGCATAAACAATACGTCGTTGTACTGGTTTTAAGCCATCGCCTATATGTGGCAAGGCTCTATCCATAATAACGTACATGGAATAGTTTAAATAAGCTTCTTCGGTAAAGCGCCGCAGCGGGACTTGTTCTACCCCATCGAGACTGTATTCGAGCACATCTGACATGAAATAATTTTCCTAGATAACTAGTCGAGTTATTTTTCTTTTAATTAGTGAATAGCTTATCTGATTATGGGATTATAAAAAATAGCTAATATAATAAAAGCGCTAAATACCACGCCTTTCTTGTGTTGTAGTTATGCTTTGGTAACTAATCACTTTATTACGCCCTAATTCTTTGGCTTGGTACATAGCCAAATCTGCGTCATGTAAAATATCATCAAAACTGCTATACTCCTTTCCTATAGAAGCGACACCGACACTTAGTGTTAGCTGATTTTTAATACCTAAAGAAGAAAAATCATATTGAGCAATTTTTTCATTAATTCTCACCCCAATCGCTTTTGCTTTATTTTCATCAGCAAAAGGTAACAAAGCAACAAATTCTTCACCGCCTAAACGCGCTAAAATATCACGTGAACGCATAGTTTCATTAATAAGCGCGGCAACAGTAATAAGTACCTGATCACCCACTTGATGACCGTAATTATCATTTATACGTTTAAAGTAATCTAAATCGAGTAATAACACGGATAGGTCAAAAGGTTGCACAATACGTTTTTCAACCAATTTTTGACCATGCTCAAATAAAGTATGACGATTAGCTAAGCCTGTTAATACATCAATTCTGGCTAGTTTAATTAATGTTTGTCGTACTTTTAATTGTTTAAAAAATAATAGTAGAAAAAAGAATGCGACAGCGATTATCCAAATAAAGTACTCTTGCTGTTCTTCCTGCTCTTCTTTAATTGCAACTACACGTAATAAATTCCGTTCATTTTTGCTTTTAAGCAGTTCATTCAAGGCGTTTTTTTCACCTATGTCATAAGTTTTGGTTAATGTGGCAATCATGTTTTTACGTTTATCTTTGCTATACAACTGATATTTTTTTATATAAGATTTTTTTTCTAGATAAGCCAACACAAACTTATTTTCAGCTGCATATTGCTCAGCAAGTAATAAATGTTTAGCTAGCGCTT
>JAWSUX010000321.1:0-2048 GCA_033852215.1 Colwellia sp.
CTTCTAGACTTAGTTGCTCCAGATATTATCGTACGTAACGAAAAGCGTATGTTACAAGAATCTGTTGATGCACTTTTAGATAATGGTCGTCGTGGTCGCGCTATTACGGGTTCTAATAAACGTCCTCTTAAATCTCTTGCCGATATGATTAAAGGTAAGCAAGGTCGTTTCCGTCAGAATTTATTGGGTAAACGTGTAGATTACTCTGGTCGTTCTGTTATAACTGTTGGTCCAACATTGAAATTACATCAATGTGGTTTACCTAAAAAAATGGCATTAGAGTTATTTAAGCCATTTATCTACGGTAAATTAGAAGCACGTGGTTTAGCTACAACGATTAAAGCGGCTAAGAAATTAGTTGAACGTGAAGGCGCTGAAGTTTGGGATGTACTTGATGAAGTAATCCGTGAACATCCAGTAATGCTTAACCGTGCACCAACACTTCATAGATTGGGTATCCAAGCTTTTGAACCTGTGTTAATTGAAGGCAAAGCGATTCACCTTCATCCACTAGTTTGTGCGGCATACAATGCCGATTTCGATGGTGACCAAATGGCGGTACATGTACCTCTTACTATCGAAGCACAAATGGAAGCACGTACGTTGATGATGTCAACGAATAACGTTTTAGCTCCAGCTAATGGTGAACCAATCATAGTACCATCGCAAGATGTTGTATTAGGCCTTTATTACCTAACACGTTTTCGTATAAACGGTTTAGGTGAAGGTATGTTTTTTACTGACGAGAAAGAAGTAGAAAAAGCTTACCGTACAGGTGTAGCTGAACTTCATGCTCGTATTAAAGTTCGTATTACTGAGCACGTTAAAAATACTGACGGTGAATGGGAGCCAGTAACTAAGTTACGTGATACTACAGTTGGTCGTGCCATTATGTGGCAAGTATGTCCTAAGGGTTTACCTTATGACCTAATTGATCAGCCGCTGGGCAAAAAACCAATCTCAAAATTGATTAACCATGCTTACCGTAACTTAGGTTTAAAACAAACAGTAATGTTTGCTGATCAAATCATGTATACAGGTTTCCATTACGCGATGATCGCGGGTTGTTCTGTCGGCATTGATGATATGGTTATTCCTGAAGCTAAGTACACGATTGTAGAAGATTCAGAAGCTGAAGTGGCTGAAATTCAAGCTCAGTTCGAGCAAGGTCTAGTAACTGCTGGTGAGAAGTACAACAAAGTAATCGATATTTGGTCGTCTGCGAACGAAAAAGTGTCGAAAGCGATGATGGATAACTTATCGAAAGAAATGGTTATGAACAAAGATGGCGAAATGGAAGAACAAGATTCTTTCAATTCTATCTTTATGATGGCGGACTCGGGCGCTCGTGGTAGTGCTGCACAGATCCGTCAATTAGCCGGTATGCGTGGTCTGATGGCTAAACCAGATGGTTCAATCATCGAAACACCAATCAAAGCTAACTTCCGTGAAGGTCTGACAGTATTACAATACTTCATCTCAACGCATGGTGCGCGTAAAGGTCTTGCCGATACAGCACTTAAAACAGCTAACTCGGGTTATTTAACGCGACGTTTAGTGGATGTTGCACAAGATTTAGTGGTTACCAACCACGATTGTGGCACTACAGATGGTTTATTAATGACACCATTGATTGAAGGTGGTGATGTTGTTGAGCCGTTACGTGAACGTGTATTAGGTCGTGTAGTATGTGATGATGTATTCATTCCAGGTACCGAAGAAGTTTTACTTCCGCGTAATACATTAATTGATGAAACACTTTGTGACGTGATTGAAGCTAATTCAGTTGACCAAATCAAAGTTCGCTCAATTATTACCTGTAAGACAGATTTTGGTATTTGTGCTAACTGTTATGGTCGTGATTTGGCCCGTGGCCATATGATCAACCAAGGTGAAGCTATTGGTGTTGTGGCAGCACAATCAATCGGTGAACCAGGAACACAGCTTACCATGCGTACGTTCCATATCGGTGGTGCGGCATCTCGTGCAACTGCAGAGAGCAGCGTTCAAGTTAAGAATACGGGTACCTTGAAGTTACAAAACGCTAA
>JAWSUX010000322.1:0-2770 GCA_033852215.1 Colwellia sp.
GGCTCCGCCTGAGCCGATGACCTTAATATTAACTTCTTTAGCTACGTTAACTCAACAAGAGTGTTTGTTAGTAAAACACCGGAGACAGCCTTTCCCGCTTTATGAAAAGCTTCAACAAGCTGGCTTTTCATATCACTGTATCGAGCATAATCAAGATGAAATAAGCTTGTACATTTTTCATCTTGAAGCGAAAAACGTGTTTGATGAAATGTTCGCTACTCTAAATTCGTCTAATAAAAAAGGCAAAAAATGAATATTAATGGTTTGTCTTTTAACGCACTACCGCCAATAGATTTGCCTTTTCGTTTCTTTGTTACCGCTCCTATATTTATTATTCTTTGTGCTTTTCTACTATTGTTTTCTGGTGAGTCTTTATGGGTAAGTAGATGGCAACCTAGTATGTTGGCACTTACTCATGGCTTTACGTTGGGTTTCATTACCATGATAATGATGGGGGCTTTGCTGCAATTGCTTCCTGTTATTGGTGGTATTGGTATAGCTAAACCTAGACTGGTGGTAGCTATTTGTCATAGTGCATTAGTGTTGGGCACTCTATGTTTAATGGCAAACTTTGTCTGGCCTAGTATCGTGTTAACGGCAATAACATTGTTTTTTCTGGTGTTAGGGTTAGGTGTTTATATAGTGTCGCTGACGTGGGTGCTGATGAAAAATCTCAGCCAAGGTGATTCTATCCTAGGTTTTCGTTTAGCGATTGCCGCGTTGTTATTGGTATTGCTGCTAGGCGTTATAATGCTTAGTCAATCATTTGCTATCGAGATAGATTTGTCTGCAGTGAGCTCAAACTTAACGGGCAAAGGGTTAACGAATAGTCATGCTGTTTTGGGTTTGGCTGGCTGGGGCAGTTTGCTCATTATATCTGTTAGCTTTCAAATAATTCCTATGTTTCATGTTGCCCCTTGTTTTTCAAAAAAAATTACCCGCTATTTACCTAGTACTTTATTTGCATTGTTATTGTGTTTTGTTATTCAACCTGAACTGATTACACCTGCCATTGTGTTAGCACATGGTGTGTTTGCATTAAGTTTGTTAACGGTAATATCAAAACGTAAACGAAAAATACCAGACAATAGTATCCGTTATTGGCAATTGTCGGCATTAACCTTACTCACCTTAACTATTTTTTGTTTCATTCCAGAAACATATTTACCACAACAGGTTGCTGATAAAAAAAGCATGATAATAGCGGCAATATACATCTATTTTTATTTGGTTGCCGTTATTCAGGGAATGTTACTCAAAATATTACCCTTTTTAAGTTATACACATTTGCAACAATGTTGTTTAACAAATTTTTCAGCCATGCAATATATTCCTCACATGCATGATTTTTTGGATAAAAAACACGGGGGAATGTTGTTTTATTTACATATGATAACTGGCGTTACGCTGTTGATTACCATTTTTATTCCGAGCTGTTATTGGCTATTGTCGTTGTTATTAATAGTTGAGTTTTCATGGTTGTTAACGCTAATGATAAAAGTCATACGTTTATACTTTTCTACATTAAACAAAATTAATTCATCGGCTAATAATGCTATGTTCAACTAGACTTAGAAGTACCTTAATAGTGTATGCAGGCTGCAGGATTCAGCACCATTTTAAACATAACCTTATGTGCAAATATGGGGGTGAAATTGTTATGTGTTTATTGTTGGCTGTCAGATCAGAGAAACGTCAGGTCGAATGCTTGCCCACAGCGAAAAACAAACAAAATATTGCGATTTAACAAGAAGGAGAAATTTATGTATAAACATATATTATTTGCGACAGAGCTTCATGAAACTAAAAGCTATATCGAAGATAAAGCCATGCAATTGCAGCAGCTTACACAAGCAAAACTTAGCGTTATTCATGTAGTAGAACCCGTACCTAACGCTTGTTATGGTGGTGTATACGGTGTCATACCTGGTTTAGATCCTGTCGATAGTATCGGCACAACAAAAATATTAGAAGAGCGAGCCAAAGATATACTTCAGCCTTTAGTTAAAAGGCTAAACATTACAGAGCAAGACTTACATATACCTATCGGGCAAATCCGTGGCGAAATATTAGCGTTTGCGGAAAAGGAAAATGTTGATTTAATTATAACGGGCAGCCATGGAGTGCATGGTTTGCAATTACTGCTAGGCTCTACCAGTAATGCTATTTTACACGGGGCAAAATGCGATGTCTTAGCGGTACGCTTTACCGAATAAAATTGTAGTGTTTGTCATGCCAATACTTGTAACGAGTAAGCAGTCGCACCTAAGTGATGCCCTGAATGAATAGTTTCCGTCTGGCTGCTCCAGAAACAAAAATTGTAGCGCTGACTTGTTTATTAAATAAATGTTATCTTATGAGTCACCCTAGAAAGAGTTCAACTATTGATGTTCAAGCGTATTCTACTTCCCACATTATTTTATTTATTGGCTAATTTATAAATCCCCTAAACAGAATCTCGCTGGTATTCGTGTGGCTAAAATTCATTGGCTTTTCGTTTTACACGCTAGATTAACTTAATCAGCTCATAGAAAACTGTAATATCCCCCTCGTCTGTATTTGGCAAAACTATTTCTGTAATGTACTGTCTATTATTAAAATTATTGGATGTCCTGAACTATTGTTGTCGATAGTTCCATGCTATTTGTAACAGCCGCTACCCGACGATTGTTGTCGAAGAAAAACTGGCTGATATATTCCGGGTAGTTCACATGCTGGTGATCAATATAGATACCGCCACCGGAACTGCCAGCGCCAGCCGGCCACATAT
>JAWSUX010000323.1:0-1013 GCA_033852215.1 Colwellia sp.
CCTTCAAAGAAAGCAATTACATAAATTATATGATATCTTTCTTATCACCTTATGCGCTGTTATCTGTGGCTGCGACAGCTGGGTTGCTATTGAAAAATTTGCCAACATGAAAAAAAATTGGTTTGAGCAATACTTATCTCTTGAGTACGGAATTCCATCGCATGATACTTTCGGTCGCGTATTTTCATTAATTGACCCTGAGCAGTTTCAAGTTTGTTTCTCTAATTGGATCAAGGCGATAGTGAAGAGCGTTACTGGTGATGTGATAGCTATTGATGGTAAATGTCTTAGGCGGTCACATGATAAACAGAGTAATAAATCTGCTATTTATATGGTGAGTGCATGGTCGCATGATAACCAACTGACATTAGGGCAAGTTAAAGTTAATGAAAAGTCTAATGAAATAACCGCACTACCAGCCTTACTCGAAAACTTAGATATTACTGGGGCTATCATCACAACAGATGCGCTAAACACTCAGAAAAACTCAGCAAGAATAATAGTCGAAAAAGGCGGTGATTATTTATCAGCACTTAAAGGAAATCAAAGTACGCTGCATGATGATGTTACTTTATTTTTTGAAAATACACCGAAAAGTTATATTGAACACCTAGCTAGCCATAAAACAATTGAAAAAGGTCATGGGCGTATAGAAGAGCGAGAAGTTACGTCATGCAATAAGATTGACTGGCTAACAAAAGAGCATGAGCATCCTTATCTTACGAGTATTGTTAGCGTAAAATCAAGGCGATTTTACAACAATGAATGGTCACAGGAAACGCGATATTTTATCAGTAGTGTTAAGCATAATGATGCTGAGAAATTTGCTCACTATGTACGTACTCATTGGGGCGTGGAGAATAACCTACACTGGACGTTAGATATGGCATTTGATGAAGACAGATGTAGAATTCGACTAGGTTTTTCAGATCAAAATATGGCAATATTACGGCATATCTCTTTGAACCTAATGAAATCAGAAACAGAGCATAAAGTTGGCATTAAAATTAAGC
>JAWSUX010000324.1:0-8601 GCA_033852215.1 Colwellia sp.
ATGATATAAGTTAACGAAGCGATAATTAAACATATAACCGCAACAATACGAGCCGTTTTAGAATAATACCTATCGAAAATAAATTCAGGAACGGTGAACTTACCGTGTTTACGCATGTATGGCGCTAAAAGCATTGCCAATAATACATAACCACCTGTCCAACCCATTAAGAAAACTGAGCCACCGTAACCTAAGAAAGCAATCATACCTGCCATTGAGATGAATGACGCTGCCGACATCCAATCAGCGCCAATCGCCATACCGTTTTGCAATGGCGTAATACCACCACCCGCGACATAAAAATCACTGGTTGAACCCGCACGAGCCCACCAAGCAATAGCGAAATATAAAGCGAAAGTGCTAAATACTGCGATGTAAGTATATAGTTTTAGTTCATCCATCTTTTAATCCTCCGCATGGTATTTTTTATCAAGCTTATTCATTTTGGCACCATACCAAAAGATTAAACCAAGAAATGAATATATCGAGCCTTGCTGTGCAAACCAAAAACCAAGTTTGTACCCACCTAGACGAATTGCATTTAGCGGCTCTACCAGAAGTAAACCTAAACCAAATGAAACTACAAACCAGATTGCAAGACAGATAAAGATAAGGCGAAGATTTTCCGACCAGTATGTTTCTTTATTTTCCACAATGTTCTCCTAGCGAATGTATAGCGTTAATTAGCGTTTTCTATTTTTATTACGCTTTTGACGACTTTTTATAAAAAATTAAAAAGAAGCTGTAATAATTTTAGTGAAGTGTGGATATAGATTTCAGTCACTTGTCAGTAAACATTTCAATGACGGTGGCAAAAATCCATATACAACTTCAACTGTTAATTAATTTACCAAGCTTTATTTTGAGGAACAATTAGCCTTTAGTCTAGATCATGACAAAATGACGTAACCGACTGCAAAACCTGAGTAATTAGTCTATTTCAATAAACGGTCTACTATATATTGCTTTACGACAAAGTAATACCAAATCGATTAGGAACTGCTGATTTTTCGATATTATTTCTACCGAAAATAACGCTGCAACAAACTCGCGCCGCGATTAAATAGGATGAGTATATATTCATCACACCTCAAGATGCATATTTCAGTAAGCCAATAAAATCTCAGGTATAAGGAATAGATCAAACTTTAGTCTAGGTTTAACGAATAAGGCTTGTTTAACTGATGACAACATTTTAAATTGTTTAGGTTACTTTTATATCGTCAATGTCTAGGGCAAAATTATGGATACTGAACTTTCAGAAATTAGTACTTTCATACATAACATTCCTCCTTTCGATAGTTTACCTAAACAAGTATTGGCACAACTTGTACGGGAATTAAATATCAATTATGTTAGAAAAAATGACAGTTTCCCACCAATAGGCATCAATGAACCACGACTCTATATTTTACGTAAAGGTGCGCTTAGCTGCCTATCTGCTGATGGCCAGTTAATTAGTCGCTTAGGTGAAGGGGATTTATGCACTGCCTTTTATTATTCTCAAGCCTCTAACAACTTGCTAGAACCAAAAGATAAACAACAAATACAAACCGATGAAGACAGCTTAATTTATAGTGTTGATGTAACCATTATTGACAATATTGGTGAACGTTTTCCCAGTATCAGCGATTATTTTAGCCAAAATTCGGCACAGCGATTAAAGCGTAAAATGAGTCAAGTGAACGAAGAGTCTATTTTATCTTCAAGCTTGATGAATACCTCGGTCAGTAATTTTTATCATTCACCCGTAGCAAGCATAAGCGAAACACAAACCATTCAACAAGCGGCAATACAAATGACAGAAAAAGGCTTTTCTTGTTTAGTGGTTACTGCAGATGACAACCCTAACGGTATGCCCGTAGGTATAATTACCGATAAAGATATTCGTCGGCGTTGTGTGGCTGAGGGCTTAAGCAGCAGCGAAGCGGTTAATAAAATAATGACCCAAGAGATGTCCACCATAGACATTAAAAACAATGCCTATGGTGCTTTAATGACAATGACAGCCAAGCATATTCATCATTTACCCGTGACCAAGCATGGCAACCTCGTAGGTATTGTAACCGTAACCGACCTTATCAATAATGAAGGTCATAATGCAGTAAATTTATCAAGCGTAATCCATAAAGCAAAGACGTTAAGCGAATTGAAAGAAATCAGTCAGTTGTTGCCTAAATTGCAAGTTCGTTTGGCAAAGTTAGGCAGCAGCGCCGATCATGTAGGTAAAAGTATTAGTGCCATCACCATGGCCTTTACTAAACGTTTAATTGAAATGGCTGAATACAAATTTGGTCAAGCACCTGTGCCCTATGCATGGTTAGCTGCTGGCTCACAAGCCAGACAAGAGCAACTTGCTCATTCGGATCAAGATAATGCCATTATAATTTGCGATACCATGAAACCTTATGATGATTCTTGGTTTGAAAACCTAGCGCATTTTGTTTGTGATGGTTTAGCCGAATGCGGCTTTATTTATTGCCCTGGTGATATTATGGGCACTAACCCCAAATGGCGACAACCACAAAAAAAATGGCAAAAATATTTTCATGATTGGGTAGAAACACCTAGTCCCAACGCTTTATTAAATAGCTGTGTATTTTTTGATTTAGACACCATATACGGTGATGCCTCGTTACTTGAAGAGGTAAGAAAGCGTATGTTAGCGAAAACTCAGAAAAGCACTTTATTCATTGCTCATTTATCAAAAAATGCTTTAGCTTTACGCCCGCCATTAGGTTTCTTCCGTGACTTTGTTTTAAAACAAAATGGTAAACATAAAGCCACATTAGACTTAAAGCATAACGGCATAGCCCCGATAGTTGATTTAGCAAGAATCTACGCACTGTCTGAAGGCATTAGCGCAGTAAACACGATAGAACGTATTCAACAAGCAGCAGGCACATCGTCACTAACAAAGGCGTCGGCAGAAAGTTTAATTGATGCTTATGAGTTTTTAGGTATGTTACGGGTAGAACACCAAGCAAAAGAATTAATGCGCGGCGATAGTCCTGACAATTTTTTATCACCCAAAGAGATATCTAAACTAGAACGTGAACATTTAAAAGATGCCTTTAAAGTAATCAAAATGTTGCAAGACGCCAGACAGTCTGGTTACTAATGACCAGTTCAACGCTGGTAAATAGTCCTTTGCTTAGTTGGCTTCTTGGTTATGAAGCCAAGCGTAAGCAATTACTTAAAAAAGCGCCAGAAGGCGCTTTACGAAATTTTTTGAGTGTACCTTTTCCCGATATAAATACGCCCGTTAATAAGCTAGCGATATTATCAGTAGATTTTGAAACAACAGGTTTAGATGCCAGATCAGATAAATTACTCAGTGTTGGTTTTGTTGAGCTGCAAAAAAACCACATACCACTACGCAGTTGTTATCATCAAATAATTAATACCCAAGCAAAACTTAAAGAAAGTAATGTGATCATTCATCAAATCACTGATAGCCAAAAAGAACAAGGACAGCCTCTAGCGCAAGTCGTAGAGGTACTACTAAAAGCGTTAACAGGAAAGGTTATGCTGGTACATTTTGCTCGCATTGAACAACAGTTTTTGCAACAAGCCTGTCTCGAGCTTTATGGTATCGCGCCGTGTTTTCCCATGATAGATACTCTAGCCATCGCTAAACGTCGTTTAGATAAACGCGATGTTGCTTACGACCCTTCGGAACTACGACTCAGTGTATTAAGAGATAAATACAAACTTCCTGCACATCATGCACACAATGCATTAAACGATGCCATTGCTACTGCTGAGTTATTTATGGCGCAAATGAGTAAGCGTAATGCGGATAATCAATTATTGCTGAGAGATGTACTGCTTTAATGTCGATATTCATAACTAATGCAAACGGGGTTACGTAATGCCCTCTCTTCTTGCAATTGCGTACATAATGAATATTACGTCATACTTTATTTTTACTGTATAGAAGAGGTATTTATGTCACTCTAATTCACCAAGCCAGTGTTAAAATTAACGTTTCACACTAGTTCTTATGGCGTCACACCACCATCGGTAATCATCCAATTATATTTATTTGTTAAAATATTTCTAGCTGCTTGTGAATGGGGAGAGTATTGACTACTACCTGCATTGAACATCAAGTCACTATTTATTAACTGAAGGCTCCAGCCCTTCAATAAGGCATCATAATTAGCAATTGAAAGGCGAACAGAAGAAAACATGTCAACCATACGCGTCACTGAGCTCACATCCCAATTTCCAATATCTTGATTAAAGGCATGTGCACCATCGAACATTTTTCCCATACCAGTGACAGAACTCACATTCCATGTTCCAATATTTTGATTAAATACACCTGCCTTTCGAAACATGCCCCACATATTCGTCACCGAACTGACATCCCAAGCACCAATATCTTGATTAAATGCAGCGGCATTAGCGAACATTCTCGCCATACCAGTTACCGAGCTTACATCCCAATCGCCAATATTTTGGTTAAATGCAATTGCGCTAGAGAACATACTCCGCATATCCGTTACCGAATTCACATTCCATGAACTAATATCCTGATTAAATGCACTTGCCTTCCAGAACATCTTCCACATAATCCGCACCGAACTGACATCCCACGCGCCAATATCTTGGTTAAATGTATTTGTACCGCTAAACATCAGTGACATACTAATTACTGAGCTAACATCCCAATCACCGATATCTTGATTAAATGCATGTGCGTTAGCGAACATCCTCCCTATACTTTTTACTGAGCTAACATCCCAATCACCGATATCTTGATTAAATGCATCAGTGTCGCTAAACATCCAAAACATATTGGTTACCGAACTGACATCCCAAGCACCAATATCTTGATTAAATGAATCTGAGCCTCTAAACATCGATGGCATCTTGGTTACCGAACTGACATCCCAAGCGCCAATATCTTGATTAAATGCTTTTGTGTAGCTAAACATCTCTTGCATATTTGTTGCCGAGCTCACATCCCAAGCACCGATATCTTGATTAAATGCTTTTGTGTGGCTAAACACCTCTTGCATATTTGTTACCGAACCCACATTCCAAGCATTAACATTTTGGTTAAATGCAACCGCATTAGCAAACATTCTTCGCATATTGGTTACCGAGCTCACATCCCAATCACCGATATCTTGATTAAATGCTTTTGTGTGGCTAAACATATCTCGCATATTTGTTGCCGAGCTCACATCCCAATCACCGATATCTTGATTAAATGCTTTTGTATGGCTAAACATCTTTTGCATATTTGTTACCGAACCTACATTCCAAGCATTAATATTTTGGTTAAATGCAACTGCATTAGCAAACATTCTTCGCATATCAGTTACTGAACTCACATCCCAAGCGCCGATATATTGATTAAATGTTTTTGTGTGGCGAAACATATCTCGCATATTGGTTACCGAGCTAACATCCCAATCGCCAATATCATGATTAAATGATCGTGTATTCGAGAATATACTCCGCATATCAGTTACTGAGCCCACATCCCATGCGCCAATATATTGGTTAAATTCAATTGTATTCGCGAACATACTCCGCATATCCGTTACTGAGCTCACGTCCCATGCGCCAATATCTTGATTAAATGCTCGAGCACCACTAAATATACTCCTCATTTTAGTCACTCGGCTAACATCCCATGTGCCAATATATTGATTAAATGAATGTGCGTTGTGAAACATACTCCGCATATCCGTTACTGAGCTAACATCCCAATCGCTAATATCTTGATTAAATGAACTTGCGTTGTGAAATATACTCCGCATACCCGTTATTGAGCTAACATCCCAATCGCCAATATCTTGATTAAATGAACTTGCGTTGTGAAAAATACTCCGCATATCCGTTACTGAGCTAACATCCCATGCGCCAATATCTTGATTAAATGCTAGTGCGTTGTTAAACATACCTCGCATATTGGTTAATGAGCTAACATCCCAATCGCCAATATCTTGGTTAAATGAATGTGCATAGTAAAACATCTCTTTCATATTAGTTACCGAGCGAATATCCCAAGTACTTATATCGTGGTTGAATAACGTAGCACGATAGAATGCCATTTCCATATCTGTAACCGCTGTTAGGTTTGGACTGTCTGTTGCTTTACTGGTCAAATTAACACACCCTAAAAAAGCTCGTTTAAAAGACAACCAGGCACCATCCCCCCACTGCTCTACAGTGAGTAATTTTTTATTATCTGTGTTTCGATATCCAAAATAAATTTGAGGGAAAGTACCGCTAATACTTACTATGTAAGTACCAGAAGTAGTATATGTATGGGTAAAATCACCCGTCAAATTACTACTGGTGGTGTCATCCCCCCAATCAACGTTATAGTTGTATGTGGTAAAATCAGGATTAGTGGTAATGGTGATTTGATTATCAGCACTTACGCCTCTATTATCCGTTTTCCACGTGGTGATAAACGGTTTTTCGTGTTGTATATTTAAAACAGCACAAGCCGATAGGGTCATAAGTGAGAGAAATAACACAGTCTTAAGTAGATTTTCAGTAAAAGTTAGCGACAGGTGTGACAATAGTGATGATTTCATTAAACATCCTTGTGTAATTGCTTGAAAATGAATGAGGGATAGGTATATTTTTATTTGATAGTGTAATGCTAAATTAATTAGATCGTAATATTCTATGTTTTAACGTATTAAATACAAGTACTTATTTTTAATGTAGTTATATCCTTTCGTTAATACTTACCCTATACCTTCTTGGTTTATTTAAAGTCGCGAGTTTAATTGCCGCTAAGAGAGAGGAACTGCCGCTATGGTTTACGGCCTGCCTGACCTATATTGGTGGCGAAGCGGACGTTAGGATTAACGAGTTGCTGCTTCCGCTTAATTTTTTTAATTTTTTTAATTTTTTTAATTTTTAAGATTTTTTGATGCTAAATATTTATTAATTTATCCCAATCTAGCTACAGCTCTGAAAACCATTGAACAAGAATCTTCGCTTTATTTGAGAATCATACTACTGCTATTTCTAGCCCTAAGCCATTAAAAGCAAAAACCCAGCAAAGTAGCTGGTTTTTTATTACTTGAAACATAATGAATTATAATTATTTTTCTCAACGCTAATTAGTGTTTAGACAGGGCGAAAGCACGAAGTTGACGTTAGTCAATGAGTACTTTCAACGCAGCATAAGCGCTTATTAGCAAAGAGAAAAGCTAATTAATTAGACACGTTCGAAAACGGTGGCGATACCTTGCCCAAGTCCAACACACATAGTCGCTAAACCTAGGTTAACATCTTGCCCTTCCATTAAGTTAATCAACGTACCTGAGATACGTGAACCCGAACAACCTAAAGGATGACCAAGCGCAATAGCGCCGCCATTTAAGTTAATCTTATCCATTTTATCTTCCACTTTTAATGATCGAACACAAGACAATGCTTGTGCAGCAAAAGCTTCGTTGAATTCAAACAATTCAATATCTTCAATGGATAGACCTGCACGTTTTAACGCTTTCTTCGTAGCAGGTACTGGGCCAAAGCCCATAGTAGCAGGATCGCAACCAGCAACAGCCATACCACGAATTTTAACACGAGCTGTTAAACCTAACTCTTTGGCTTTATCCGCTGACATAACTAACATTGCTGAAGCACCATCTGATAATGCCGACGAAGTTCCCGCAGTTACTGTACCATTAGCAGGGTCAAACACTGGACGTAATGCTGATAAACCTTCAACCGTTGTTTCAGGGCGAATAACTTCATCATATTCAACAACCGTTAGTGCTCCTGTAGCGTCATGCCCTTGTGTTGCAACAATTTCATTATCCCAACGACCACCCAATTGCGCCTCATAGGCTTTTTGGTGCGAGCCTGCAGCAAAAGCATCTTGCATTTCACGCGTTATACCGTGCTGCTTACCTAATAGCTCGGCAGTTAACCCCATATTGCCTGAGGCTAAAGCAATATGTTTATTTAATGCTGGGTCAAAATTTACATCATACATCATAGGTACGTGACCCATGTGCTCAACACCGCCAATTAGGAATACATCGCCTTGACCAGACATAATACTAGTACTTGCTTGGTGTAACGCTTCCATAGAAGAGCCACATAAGCGGTTAACAGTAACGCCACCGATAGATTTCGGTAAACCCGCAAGCAATGATGCATTACGAGCAATATTAAAACCTTGTTCTTTAGTTTGCTTTACGCAGCCCCAAATAACATCTTCAATGTCTTCTGGATTTAATGCTGGGTTACGCACTAAAATTTGTTTCATTAAATGGGCTGATAATGCTTCAGCTCGCACATTACGAAAAACACCGGCCTTAGAGCGACCCATTGGAGTTCGTATACAGTCTACAATGACAACTTCGTTCATTTTATTCTCCTCGGCTTAAGCTGATTTAACATCTGTGGTGCTTTTTATTTCGAAATAGGATTTACCTGATTTAGCCATTTCACGTAGGCCATCAGTCACTTGATAAATTTCACCTAAGTCAGCATATTTATCAGCCATAGCAATAAAGTTATCTAAACCAAGTGTTTCTAAATAACGAATTGCACCACCTCTAAATGGTGGGAAACCGACACCATAGATTAAGCCCATATCTGCTTCAG
>JAWSUX010000032.1:0-1528 GCA_033852215.1 Colwellia sp.
AAGTTGCTGTTTTAGCTTCTACCCCAGCGTACAACATGGTTGTTACTAGTGGTGTACCGTCAGTACCGTTGTAAGTTTTTAACGTACAAGCAATACCTTCGCTAGAACAATTTTCTGACGCATCTGAATTTAAATCAGCACCCCAAACAGATAATTGCGAATCACGAATTAACTCCATTGCTTTAGGCAGTACCGTTGTATCATTTGATGATTGAACGACTAACATCGGAATGGCACGAGAATGATTTAATTCCGCGTTAATTTTATCAATATGAAATTGTAGGCTTTGAAACTGATCAGCCGTTACTGATGACGACCCGTCCCCATAAGGCAAGCCCGCTACAGGTGCGGCTGCTGCCCAGTAGTCGTTATACGCAATACCTGCTGCTACCGCCATTGCACCACCAGAAGAAATGCCCGTGATATAACGACGTTTTGAATCGATATTATATTGTGATTCAATTTGAACTGCTAAATTGTAAATATCATCCACTTCACCGTTGCCACCTTCTTGAACATGGTTAGCAAACCAGTAACCCCAACAGTCATCACTTCGCATTTCAGTAAAAGAAGTAACGTATGGTAAAACTAGAATGACATTATTTTGATCAGCAATTAAATCTAAGTTCCATAAGTCTAGTGCATCAGTGTTATTCATAACACAACCATGAAGCGCCATAATCATAGGAACGGCAGTTGTACCGTCATAAGATTGTGGAACATAAACTTTGTATTCTCTATCTCTAGAGCCTTGATAGGTATCACTATAAACATCACCTGAGCCAGTCATGGCAGCGATTGAATCTGTTGCCGTTATTGTAAGCGCTAATGATACAAGCGCCTTACAGGCAATAGATTTATAACGATTTATCTCTTTTCCTTTAGTCATCCTTAAACCTCATATTTTATATGGACAATCCATTTCTATATTTAATATGGATTACTACATATCCATGATGTGTAATTTATATACGTAACGTATGAATTTCATACGCCGATAGATTAATATTTATCCTCATAAAAAGAAGTACCACTTTAGTTCCATATGCGACATTGGAGGTAAAATACAGAAAAACATAGGTTTAAATTTTTCAAGTTATGTGGATAGGATTAGGTCAGATCATTGAACAATGGAAGTTTTTAACGAAAAAAGGCCGATACATTACGTATCGGCCTTTCTATTTATATGCTCTTAAATAAAGAAAAAGCGCCAAAGCATGATGCTTTGGCGCTTTAAATCATTTACTAAAGTAAACTAAGCTTATGGACAACTACCTAGTTCAAAGTAATTTGCTGACGTTTCAGCTAAAGTTGAGGTGTAGAAAACATTATAGAATCCCATTGTTTCACCTGAGCCTACAGTATAAGCATAACTACCATTAGTAGTCGCTCTACCCGCTTGAACATGAGCATAGTTACTCGCCGTAGTTTCAGTACAAGCATAAGCTGGCGCTGTTACGATAACTGTGCGTGTTACTGTATCTGCACTGTTACCTGCTGCATCACTTACGTTATAGCTAAGCGTATA
>JAWSUX010000032.1:1555-2960 GCA_033852215.1 Colwellia sp.
ATGTCACCATCTACATTATCATTAGCCGTTGCACCTGAGTCAGTAAAGCTATCACCTTCTGTTAAGTTGATAGTTGCACTACCCGTTAAGCTAATTACTGGCTTAACTGTATCAGCAGTAACTGCAGCTACTACAACAGTACGTGTTAATGTATCAGCGCTATTACCTGCCGCATCACTTACGTTATAGCTAAGCGTGTATGTACCCGCTGTTGCTGTATTAACACTACCTGATACCGCGATGTTAGCACTAATGTCACCATCTACATTGTCATTAGCCGTTGCACCTGGGTCAGTAAAGCTATCGCCTTCTGTTAAGTTGATAGTTGCACTACCTGTTAAGGTAATTGCTGGTTTAACAGTATCTGCACCGCCACTTGTAGCAAGTGTTGTTGCTTGTGCTGCACCACTTTCAGCTGATTCATTACTGCTCGTATCAGTTGCTGAAACAGATAAGCTATAAGCTGTTTCTGCCGTTAAGCCGCTCACAGTAACATTCGTTGCTGTTGTGGTTGTATACAACACACCATCTTTATAAACAGAGTAGTCTGCTAAGTCAGCATCAGCTACTGCATCCCAGTCAATAGAAATACTACTTGCTGTAATATTAGTTACAGATAAACCAGAAGGTACTGCTGGTGCTGTTGTATCAACGCCGCTATCGAAGTCTGCACGACGATTATTAGCGAAGAAGAACGCTGTTACAAATGCAGGATAATCTACAGTACCGTGGTCTGTATAACCACCACCTGAGCTATCGCTACCTGCAGGCCATGCGTGACCTAAACCAGAAACCATTATTTCTGATACTCGAACACCATCAACATCACTCCAGGTTTCTTCTGTACCGCCACCTGTAATACTGTTAGTACCGCTGTCTTTGCTTACACCGTAAACCAATGCCATTGCTTCAGAATCTACATCCGCATAACCCTGTGTAACTGTGTAATCAGAAGTACCGTGAACAACAGACGTTAACTGTGTAGCGAAATCACCTTGGTTACCGTCATCTGCAAAACTTAAACAAGTAGCTTTCGCTTGTGCCGCTGTTGCAGAAACAGAGTTTATTTGATTAGAGCCAGTACCTACTGCAGGGCCTGCATTAATACCAATACCTGCGAAGATGTCTGGAGCAACACAGCCCATAACAAATGTTTCACCACCACCTGAAGATAAACCAGAAATGTATACTTGGTCAGGGTCAATATTTAGTGATGAATTAGCTAATAAATCAGCAACTAAATCAATTAAGTTATCGTCATGCTTACCTGGGTTCGCTCGGCTATGACCACCGTCGTAGTAATCCCAACAGCTAGCAATTACACCACCGTTTGGTGCCATTGGTGCAGCAACAACCATACCGTATTCATCTGCTTCGTCTTCCCAACTCCAGTTATCACGTACAA
>JAWSUX010000325.1:0-7551 GCA_033852215.1 Colwellia sp.
GAATTAAAAAAATTTAACTATAAGGAAGTCGTTGTTAAGCCATGTCGTATTTTCTATAAAGTTGAAAATAATCATGTGTATGTACTACACATTATACGGCAGGAACGAGATCTAAGAAAATATATTTTACAGAGCTAATTATGGCTACTAAATTTACCTATTAACAAAGCACTTTTTTTCAGGATATTAGTTATGAATTTAGACAAATCGACAAAACGTATAGCAAAAAGAGTCAAAAAAGGTTTTCAAGGTTACCCGCAAATATCACTGGCTTATTTCGGTGAAACCGTAAATTGTGCAACGCAAGTTGTTGTTGGTTTTATTTTAGAAGAAGGTGCTGCTGCGCAAGAGCAACAATTTTTAAGTAAAACTGATGCGAGAAAAGATGAAACCATTCAAACAACCTTATTAAAAATTATTGAACGAGCTGATGCAAAAACAGTGGTAGAGGTTGCAGGGGTTGCAATAATTAAATAAGGTTAATGAATTAACTTAATATATAAATTCAAAGGATAATTAACAGATGGAATTTCCAATTAAAGGTTTATGTCAATGTGGGCAGTTAACTTACCAGCTATTTGAAAAACCAATAATGATTTTAGCTTGTCATTGTACGGAATGCCAAAAACTGTCAACAAGCCCATTTAGTGTTACCGCAGTTGTTGAGTCATCAGCGATTGAGTTTACCGGTGAGCTCAAAGAGTGGAGTAGAAGTGCTGATAGTGGTAACCAAAATATTGCTAAATTTTGTCCCTCGTGTGGCAATAGGGTTTACCATTACAATCCCGATGATTCAGATAAAATTAAATTAAAACTTAAACCAGTTAATTTAGTCGATTCAGATATATTTAAACCATCCGCACATGTTTGGGTTAGTGAAAAGTTAACTTGGTACCAGATCCCTGAAGGGATGAAGGTATTTGATAAGCAACCTTAGTGTTTTAACGCCCAACTAGAACAGCATATTGGATAGTATTTAGTGCCGGTTATTAAGCAAACGAATTTATATCATTTAACTTTTATTCATGCTAAAAAGTTACTTTGGCTTTTTCTAATCAAATAACATAACTAAGTAGATTTTTCTTTATGTCACAAGACCTTATTACTTCTCAAATAAACCATCAACAGGCTGTAAATGCTGTTTTAACAAAAATAGAATCAGTACTGTTAGGCAAACCCATGCAGTGTCGTTTGGCTTTAACTTGTCTGTTAGCACAGGGGCATTTATTAATAGAAGATTTGCCTGGCATGGGGAAAACTACGTTAGCGCATAGCTTAGCGACTACGTTAGGCTTAAGTTATCAACGTACGCAATTTACCAGTGATTTATTACCGGGAGATGTAGTTGGTGTCTCAATTTTTAATACCGATAATAATAATTTTGAGTTGCATAAAGGGCCGATATTTAATCAAGTCGTCTTGGCAGATGAAATTAATCGTGCCAGCCCTAAAACACAAAGTGCTTTATTAGAAGCAATGGCTGAAAATCAAGTAAGTATTGATGGCACTACCTATAATTTACCTAGCCCTTTTTTCGTGATTGCCACCCAAAACCCACTATTTCATGCGGGAACTTACCCTTTACCTGAGTCACAACTTGATCGTTTTATGATGCGTTTATCTCTGGGCTTTCCTGATATAAAAGCTCAACGAAAAATTTTACAAGCGCAGACAAGTTTAACAACTAATGACACGACAGGGAACGAAGAAGAACTCGCTATTATTGACCAAAAAAACTTACTTGAAATGCAAAATGCAGTGCAGCAAGTTAATGTTTCTGCTGATGTGCTTGATTATATTATTGCGCTTTGTCAGGTGAGTCGTAATGCGTATACAGGCATGGCAGGTCATGTGAAAGAAGATGCTAAAGAAAATACTACAGAAAACCATAGCAACAATAGCAATAAGAAAAGCACTGACATCGATATTAACTGCAAACCACTGTCTCCTCGCGCTTCAAAAGCGCTGTTGAATGCAGCCAAAGCCTATGCCTTTATCGATGAGCGAGATTTTGTTTTACCTGATGATGTTCAGGCAGTTTTTTATGTGGTTTGTCAGCATAGACTCGAAGTTAATGCTAACCACAGTGTCAACTTGAATCAAGAGCAAGCAGAGGTTAACAGTGTCGCAGGGCAAATACTTAACGCTGTTGATGTATTAAATCCGCTAGGCTTTTAACAATGGCTGTTGTCACTAAAGCATCAGTTAAGCCAGCACCCAAGCTAAGAATTAACCCTTCTACTTTATATACTGTTAAAGCCTTTTTTAAAAAACGCATGAATGCTTGGTTAACAAAGCGTATTCCTGCGTCTCAATACCACAAATTAACAAGCCGTAATATATTTATTTTTCCAACAGCGTTTGGTTTTGTTTATTTAGCTTTTGTTGTACTACTTTTTTCACTAGCGACTAACTATCAAAACAACCTCATTATGCTGCTGAGCTATTTACTCGCCAGTTTTTTTATTACCGTGATGATGCATAGCTTTTATAATTTCTCACAGTTAGCTTTTAGCGCACAGCAGAAACAAAGCGGATTTGCACAACAAAACATTAGCTTTCCATTGACTGTTTATAGTAAAAAAAAGCATTACGACTTAAATTTTAGTCTAGATAATAATCAGTCAACTATTGCTGATACTAAGGTCGCTCAGAGTTTAATTGGTGAAACACGGGTCAACTTGAATTATATCAGTGCAAAACGTGGTAAATACGCTTTAGGGCGAGTGACCATTTTTAGTGAGTATTCTTTTGGTCTGTTTAAAAGTTGGACACATTTAGATTTTGCTTTATCGGCGATTGTTTATCCCAAACCGCTGCCTTTGATCTTAGATCAACAGCAACTGTCAGGACAAAAAAATGAGGACAACATAACGTCATACCAACAAAGCAATAACGAGGGCATTGATGATTTTCGTGAATTGAAACGTTTTATCCCTGGAGAATCAAGGGCGCGTACCGCATGGAAACAACTAGCTCGTGGTCAAGGGCACTATTCCAAACACTATCAAGAAAACCAAAGTACTTTGCTTTGTTTGAAATTAGCCGATATGCCAGTGAGCAACCTTGAAACGCAGTTAAGTTATTTAAGTTTTTTGGTGAATGAGTTAACACACAATCAGCAAACGTTTTCCTTACAGCTTGAGTTAGGCAAAGACGCGGTGACGAGTAATTCAGGTTTGACACATCAACAAGCTTGTTTAACGGCATTGGCGTTGCATCATGTTTAGTTTCTTTTCTAAAATAAGTAAAACAAAGCAGCTAAAAAAAGCTAACTCGGCTCATTTACCTAAGAAGCCAATATTAACTTGGCCTAATGCGTGGTTATTATGGTTTTGCCAGTGTACTAATATCGCGTTAATTTCTTTAGAGTTAAGCGCGTGGATGTTATCTATTTTGGCTCTGGGTTTGTTATGGCAAGCACTGTTATTAAATAAAAAAGTAAATAATGATAAGCAAATTTCTCCTTTATTATTGGCTTTTTTTTCTGTTGCGGGCTGTATTGCTATTATTATTTCAGCCAAGGGGTTAGGTGTTTTATCTAGCATGGTACATTTGCTGTGCTTTTCTTATGTCTTCAAAGCATTTGAATTAAAAAAACGTCGTGATTTTTATCAATTATGGCTGTTAGGTATTTTTGTTTTAGCTTCAGCACTCATTTTTAAACAAAACTTAGCCTTTGCCATTGTCAGTTTTATTGCCTTTATTATAAACTTGTCAATTTTGTTGCAATTTTTTACCGGTACTAAGCTACTCAATCATGCAGCCAGCCCGTCATCAAGTAAATCATTAATTAATTCATCAAGTAAGCTATTAAAGAAAGAAGCATTCAAAGAGTCGTTGCAAGTGATTAAAACCGTCACAATACTGGTAACACAAAGCATGGTATTAGCGATTGTCCTATTTTTGGTTTTTCCACGTTTAGCTCCTTTTTGGCAAGTGCCTTTGGCTAAGTCAGCTAAAACAGGCTTGTCTGATACGGTTCAACCGGGTGATATTGCTAGTTTAGCTCGTTCAACAGCGTTAGCTTTTCGGGTCGACTTTGCTGGCAGTAAAATTCCAAGTTATTCTCAATTATATTGGCGAGCGATGACACTAGAAAACTACGATGGTAGGCAGTGGACACGAGCGACTAAGTTGAGAAAAAAGATTACGGATGAGTCCTACCAAGCATTAGAAGAAACGTTGAAAGCAGCACGAAAGGAAACGTTGGACGAAAACAATTCAACAAGTACACCTTGGCAAACAACGGATTACCAAATAATTGCCGAACCGAGTTTTCAGCGTTATCTTTTTGCTTTAGCACCAGCAACATCGGTAGACACTAAGCTCAGTGCTTTATCTGACTATACTTGGCAGGCCAAAGAGCCTATTAATCAAAGCATTAATTACGCATTAACGAGTTACTTAACCGCGCCACTTGAACTTGAGTTAAGCGATATCTCTGCAGATATAAACCTAACTTACCCAATAAATAGTAATCCTAAGCTAGAAGCTTTAGCGCTACAGTTACAGCTTGACTATGTAAACGTAGAAGAGCGCTCTCAAGCTATCCTGAACATGATCAGGCAGCAAAATTTCTTCTATACCTTGCAACCGCCCTTATTAAATAATAACAGTTTGGATCAATTCTTTTTTTCTACTAAAGCGGGTTTTTGCTCACATTATGCCAGTGCTTATACTTTTTTAATGCGTGCTTCAGGTGTGCCTGCCAGAATGGTTACAGGTTATTTAGGTGGTGAATATAATGATAAAAGTGCGAATGAAAAAACAGAGCAAGGGCACCTTAGTATTTATCAATATGATGCCCATGCTTGGTCAGAAATTTGGATACAAGGCAAAGGGTGGGTAAGAGTTGATCCTACTGGTGCAGTAGACCCACAAAGAGTAAAATCGGGTTGGTCGACACAACTTTTACAACAGCAATCGGCATTAAACAGTGATTGGATTAGTTTGTACCGTTTTAAACAGTTTACTTGGTTAAACACCTTACGCTTACAATTTGATGCACTTGATTATCAGTGGACTCGATTGGTGTTAGATTATTCAGCTAAAAAGCAAGTCGACTTGCTAAAGCAATTATTTGGTAAAATGTTACCGTGGAAATTGGCACTCATTATTACGATAAGTTTACTTTTTTCTTTTGGCTTTTTTATACTTATCTTTAAGTGGCGAGATAGAGAAAAAACGAATAGGCAGGTGTTAACGCCGTGGTTAGCGCTTTACCAAAAAACTTTGATTTTATTAGCTAAAAAAGGAATAACTAAAGACTCTAACTTAACGGTTAATGCTTTTGCAAAACAAGTGCGTCAACAGCATCCGCATATTGCTATCCACTTTACGCGTTTTAGTCATAGTTTTAATCAACTCAGCTATCAGCAACTCTCAGCTGAAGAACAGCAGTATTTAGCTAAAAAAATGCATGTTCAATTTACCCACCTCGCTCAAGCCATTAAAAGTGTAAAACCGCTAAAAAGTCAAAAATAAAAGTTAAATATAATTGGATTTATTTTCTTCATATAATTGAAACAATTAATCGCTATTTTGTCATTACCGTCTTAATTGCTACTTGTTCAACGGTAATATTTCTTGTAACTTTAAAAGAAGCGTAAGGCAACCGTATTGACAAAATACATGCACAATGACCTAAAAAACACCTAACAATGGAGTGTCGAATTATGGCGAATATTCCTAGCGAGTATGACAACGTATTTGAGAAAAAAATGACGCTAGTTGAGCGTCATCGAATGGCTACCTTAGTGTCGGTAATCAGTTACTTTACCCCAATTGGTTGGGTAGTGGCGATGATCATTTATGACAAACATCATTCAAAATTGGCAAGTTTTCATTTACGTCAATCACTTGGTTTAATTATTACCGGTTCATTATTGTCTTTTATCCCTTTAATTGGTTGGGCATTAAATATTGCGGTGATTTTTGCTTGGTTTTTGGCTATGTATGCTGCCATGCAAGGCAAAGAAATTAAAGTACCTTTGTTAGGGACTATCTATCAAGAGTATTTAGATTTCATAGAATAACACCCATTCATTTTCTTAAAAGATAATATTATTTTATATTTTACTGAATCCCAAACGCTCGTTTAAATTTGAATGAGCAACCCCTTACGCTTAGCCTTTTATCCTTGTAAAGTGAACGAAAAATTAGCAAGTAAATAGCAAAAATTATCGGTGATATATTGCTAATTTAACTCGTATTCTTTAATGCCTTATGGTTAAATTTATCTTAATTTTATTAGGCTATTCATTTCTCATTTTCTGAGGGTGAAAAAAGTCAATATTGGTCTCTTACCAAATCATTAAGGTCTTCTCTTGATCCATCTTTACCCCGCTAACAAAATGGAAAATTTGTTGCTGTTATTGAATAAAATTTCCGAGGTTTCTCCTCTGGGAGTGTTTAATCAAGACGTTATTGTTGTACAGAATGCAGGTATGCAACATTGGCTTAACTTAGCAATAGCCAATGAACGTGGTATTAGTATGAATGTTCGTTACGCGTTACCTGCTCAGTTTTTGTGGAAGCTATTAAGAACAATAGCTAGCGAAGATAAAGTGCCTGAGCAATCTCCGTATTCAAGAGAGGTATTAACTTGGCGTATTTACGCATTGCTTGGCTTAAAAAGTGTCATAGAAGATAGTGATTTCACCCAAGCAACACAATATTGGTGTGATGGTATTGGAGGGGATGACACTGATTTAGATGCACAAACGCAAGATAAACAAGCACAGTTAAAACGATACCAATTAGCAACACAAATGGCCGATTTATTCGAGCAGTATTTAATCTTCAGACCACAGTGGTTAGACTGTTGGCAACAAGGAAGATTTGAGCAAGTTGATGTGTCGCTAAACACTGATTCGACAGGGCAGGATAATGAGACGCTAAGCGAACATAAGTGGCAAGGAAAATTATGGCAATTATTAATAAAGCAGTTACCTTATAATCCAGTTGAATTATTAGCCGATGCTATTGCCCAGATAAAAGAAAAGAAGTCACTTATTCCGTCACGCATTAGCTTTTTTGGTTTAAATACCATGGCACCGATGTGGCTTGAATTTATCAATGCGCTAAGCGAGCATGTTGAAGTTCACTTCTTTCACCTTAACCCTTGTTTTTCTTATTGGGGCGATATTATCAGTGAAAAACAAGCGCTGGCTAAAATAAGTCAATGGTCAGAAAAATTAACTGATGAACAGCATTTTGTTGGTAATCCGTTATTAGCGAGTTTAGGACAGCAGGGGCGTGAATTTATTGCCATGTTACAAGATTACAGTTCGGTTGATATTGAACTCTTTGAACAAGCTCAGTTAACAAGCGAATTAGGAGCGAATGATTTATCAGCGAGTCATTTAAAAAATAGCTTAGCACCGTTAACTCAAAGCACAGCGTGCATTTTGCATCAGTTACAAGATGACATTTTAACGCTTAGCGATGCTAGAGTTGATTTAACGAATGATACCGCAACTGACTCAGCATCAAATACGCGGTCAAACACAAACTTAGCCGCTCCATGTATTGATGACTCTATCGTGA
>JAWSUX010000033.1:0-14736 GCA_033852215.1 Colwellia sp.
ATCTTCATTGATCACAGGTATACATAGGAACAATAATGAATTCAATTAAATATCTAAAAATAATAACTCTTGTTGCTGTATTACCATGGCATATGTCCTTTGCGGGTTCGGTTCAAGGCGAAACAAAAAGTTTTGACACTATCATTAAACAAGTGAATAAATGGGCAGTCTCTGACTCAACGCTTGTGGTAATGGATAATGACGATACGCTGACTATGATGAGCTGTCCAGACAGTACTAATACGCAAACATGTCAATATTTAGGCGGCGCAGCTTGGTATGCTTGGCAAGAAGATCAAATTACACATCATAAAAAACCACGTGTAACAGAAAATTCAACCGATTTAATCAATATTTCAGGTTTATTATTTTCGCTAAGTAATATGGCGTATACCCGAAATAACGTAGCGAAAACCCTTAATGAACTAACGAATAAAGGTGTTCGTCTGCTGGTTGAAACAGCGCGCGGTAACGGTAATGTGGCAGCAACAGAAGCACAGTTTTCTCAACTAAACATATCAAAAAACAATTCATTAAAAAATTTGATTAGTACCAATTCTCTTAATTTTAACCAAGGAGAAATAGCCAGTAAAGCGAGTCCTTATATACCTTGTGAAAATACCAGTATGAGAGCTATTACTTATCAAAATGGTGTGATGTATTTAGCGGGACAAGATAAAGGAAGCAATCTTAAATGCATGTTAGATAATTATAATGCTCAGCAAGGTATCGCTAATAAAATAACCAATGTGATTTTTATTGATGATACGTTAACGAATGTTGAAAGTGTACAACAAGAATTTTCACATAGTAAAGAATACACTGTTTTGGCGCTACATTACACGGCATTGGCAGAACATAAATTAGCTTTTACCCAAGGAAATAAAGCTGAAGAATACCAACAAGTAGCGATGCATCGTTGGTATAAAATTAAGGCGGCGATGGAGTTATCACTTTTAGATCCCGCATTACCCGAGTAAAAACGTATAACCCCCCTGAGGCTACTATCCCCCACCGTCAATGATGGTGGGTTAAAACAAGTAAACAAGTAAACAAAAAAAACAATACATTACGTATCGGCCTTTTCTATTTATACCTAGAGTAAATAAAGAAAAAGCGCCAAAGCATTATGCTGTTGGCGCTTTAAATCATTAACTAAAGTAAACTGAGCTTATGGACAGCTACCTAGCTCAAAGTAATTTGCTGATGTTTCTGACAAGGTTGAGGTATGAAATGTGTTATACAGCCCCATACTTTCACCTGAGCCAGCAGTATACGTATAACCACCACTAGTGGTTGCTCTACCTGCTTGAACATGAGCATAGTTACTTGCCGTGATATCAGTACAAGTACTCACTGGCGCTGTTACGATAACGGTACGAGTAATGGTATCTGCAGAATTACCTGCCGCATCACTTACGTTATAGCTAAGCGTGTATGTACCCGCTGTCGTTGTATTCACTGTACCTGAAGCAACAATGTTATTCGTGATGTCACCATCTACATTGTCATTAGCCGTTGCGCCAGGGTCAGTAAAGCTATCGCCTTCTGTTAAGTTGATAGTTGCACTACCTGTTAAGCTAATTACTGGTTTAACAGTATCTGCGCCACTTGTCGCAAGTGTTGTTGCTTGTGCTGCACCACTTTCAGCTGACTCATTACTGCTCGTATCAGTTGCTGAAACAGATAAGCTATAAGCTGTTTCTGCCGTTAAGCCGCTCACAGTAACATTCGTTGATGTTGTGGTTGTATATAATACGCCATCTTTGTAAACAGAGTAGTCAGCTAAATCAGCATCAGCTACTGCATTCCAGTCAATAGAAATGCTACTTGCTGTAATATTCGTTACTGATAAACCAGAAGGTACTGCTGGTGCTGTTGTATCTACACCGCTAGTGAAGTCTGCACGACGATTGTTAGCAAAGAAGAATGCAGTAACTTCAGCTGGGTAATCAACAGTACCGTGGTCTGTATAAGAGCCCCCTGAGCTATCACTACCTGCTGGCCATGCATGGCCCAAACCATCTACCATGATTTTTTCAACGCGTGTTCCTTCGCTATCACTCCACGTTTCTCTGGTACCACCACCTGCTACTGCACTGTTACCACTATCTTTAGCTGCACCGTAAACAAGTCCCATCGCTTCAGCATCAATAGCAGCATAACCTGTAGCAGCTGTTGTATCGCTATTACCATGAACTACAGATGTTATTTGGGTTTGGAAAGAAGCCTGATTTCCATTATCCGCAAAGCTTAAACATGTGTTTTTTGTTTGTGTTGCTGTTACGGCAACTGAGCCAGTTTGGCTAGAAGAAGTACCAACAGCAGGCCCTGCGTTAATACCAATACCTGCGAAGATTTCAGGAGCAAGACAACCCATTACAAATGTTTCAGTACCACCTGATGAAAGGCCTGAGATATACACTTGGTCAACATCTATATTAAGGTTTGCATCTGCAATTAAAGCATTGGCAAGGTCAACTAGATTATCATCATGTCTACCTGGATTACTCGCGCTATGATTACTGTCATAATAGTCCCAACAGCCAATAATTACGCCACCATCTGGTGCCATTGGTGCGGCTATAACCATGCCGTACTCATCAGCTTCATCATCCCAACTCCAGTTATCACGTACAATTTCATTTGATTGTGTACAGCCGTGTAACGCTATCATTAAGGCACGTTTACCATTAACGCTAGTTGATGTAGGTGTATATAAATGAACTTCCATACCCGCTAAGCTAGGATTTGTACTCCAGCTACCTGGTGTACCGCCTGTACCGCCACCACCAGTACCGCCACCACCAGTACCGCCACCACCAGTACCGCCACCACCAGTGCCGTTATTCAGGTCTTCAGTTGTCCAAGTACCGTCTTCTTTTTGCCATAAGGTAACAGAATCGGTGTAACCATTTGCGCTACCACAAGCAAGATAACCATCTAGATCTAAACGACTAGCATTATAATGGGTAGTGCAAGTACCTGATGCAGTTGGTGCTACGTATTCAAGTGCCGTTGTTGTAAACGAGATGTTTGCTGAAGCCGCTGATTCATTTCCACATTCATCAACAGCAGTCGCATTAACTTGATATTGTGTTTCTGCTGATAAGCCACTTACCACAATAGACGTTGAAGCGACAGGAGATGACGTCAATGAAGTTCCGTCAGCTTTATAGATTTTGTAACCTTTAAGGTCTTCTTCTGAGTTTGCATTAACAGAAAGGTTCGCATAAGAGTCATGAGGTTCAACGGCAGTCAAACCGGTAGGTGTTGCTGGTGCAGTTGAATCATTTTCACATTCTGGTTGCTCAAAACCATTTAATGTTACTTGCTCGAAGAAACTCCAAATATGTTGTGATGCACTTGGCCCTTGCTCTTTAGCCCATTTGTTTTCGTACTCGTCATCACCTGTCCAGTAATGACCTTTACCGTAAGTCGCCGTTTTAGCTTCTACACCATCATATAACATGGTCTTTACTAGCGGTGTACCGTCAGTACCGTTGTAAGTTTTCAACGTACAAGCAATGCCTTCGTTATCACAGCTTTCTGACGAATCTGCAGTTAAATCAGCACCCCAAACAGACAGCTGAGAATCACGAATTAACTCCATTGCTTCAGGCAGTACCGTTGTGTCATTTGATGATTGAATCACTAACATTGGAATGGCACGAGAATGATTTAATTCCGCGTTAATTTTATCAATGTGAACTTGTAAGTCTTGAAACATATCAGACGTTACTGATGACGGCCAGTCACCGTATGGCATACCCGCTACAGGTGCTGCTGCTGCCCAGTAATCGTTATACGCAATACCGGCTGCTACAGTCATTGCACCACCAGAAGAAATACCCGTAATATAACGACGTGTTGGATCGATATTATAGTCAGATTCAATTTGAACCGCTAAATTATAAATATCATCTACTTCACCGTTGCCGCCTTCTTGAACGTGGTTATCAAACCAATAACCCCAACAATCATCACTNNTTTCAGTAAAAGAAGTAACGTACGGTAAAACTAAAATAACATTGTTTTGATCTGCGATAAGATCAAAGTTCCATAAGTCGAGTGCATCTGTGTTATTCATAACACAGCCGTGCAGTGCCATAATCATAGGTACTGCGGTAGTTCCGTCATAAGATTGTGGTACATAAACTTTGTATTCTCTATCTCTAGAGCCTTGGAAGGTTTCGCTATAGACATCACCAGTGCCAGTCATGGCGGCGATTGAATCTGTTGCGAGTAAGGTGAGCATTAATGATATGAATACTTTATAAGTCTTTAGCTTATTTCGTTTTATCGTTTTAGTTTTAATTTTAATTTTATTCATTCTTGAACCTCATATTAAATTATGGTTTGTTCTATTTCCATCTTCCTTGATGTGTAATTTCCAGTCCATTCAGAGTAATGAATAAAAATAAGAAAAGAACTAGCACTTTAGTTAAAAAAATAAGGCTACTGATAATGGGTACAATAAATACATAACAATCAAACCGTTATAATCAAGACGCACCTAAGATAAATATTTTTATGGTGTATTTATTAAATTTAAGGTTGTTGTTTCAGCCTTTATGGAAGTGTTTTTTTTTGAAGTTGTAAAGTTTTTCTTGTGCTTGGTACTGCATTTTTTTTCAAAATAGCATTGAAATATTATTCAATTATTATGAATATTTATACCCTACTCAGGGTTATGTAAAGATTAAATAGCCCATGATATTTTTAAAGTTAGTTAAAGAAATTTAATAATCAATTGATATTTTATTTGAAAACTTATCTGATTTTTTTAAATCGATAGTATTTATAAATAACCTTGGATCGTCAATTTCATCCAACATTGATATTTCAGGCAAGCAGTCATCATCGACATAGTCAACAAAATCACCGGCCGAATCAAAAACTAAAATATCTAACGCTAAGCGATCCAGACCGTATAGACCACGGTGTATCATGTCAGCCGAAAAAACTAATAAATCGCCCGCGGCTAATTTAATTTTTTTACCCGTTGAAAGGTTTTCACTACTCACTCTACCCTTCTCTTCTTGTCGTACATTAAATTCTTCTTCGCTATCCCAGCGCTTATGTGTTCCGGGTACAAGCTCCATACCAAGTTCATCAAATAAAGGCACACGAAGATGAACGACTTGTGTCTCTTGAATGGCTTTTTTTTGTTCCTGAACTTCATGATCATATTGACAATCTCGATGCCAAAAGTCTTTTTGCTCTGAATTAACGGGATTAAAAAATAATTGCGTATTCATAAACGCTGGATTAGCCGCGATAACCGAATCAACAACATCCATTATTTTTTTAGAACTGATAAAATTAAAAAGCGTTACCCTATCATCGAACTCTAAGTACTGACTTCCGGTAATTAAAGAAGAATTGAACGCTTCCTCCTGATAAAACTTAGCGTTATCTTGTTTCCATAATCCATGAAATTTCAATACTACTTTTCTAAGTGATAATATTTCAGCCGCATTAAAATAACCTCTAAGTACAAAGTAGCCTTGTTCTTCATAGCTGTTATTCAATTGACTTCGGTTATCTAACATTGACATCCATTACCTTATTTCACTTTCTTATAGAGCAATATTTACTACTCTGCTTTATTGATATATCGATATATTGATATATTGATATATTGATAAAAAATTAATATTTCTAACCACTAACTGCACGATTGAAAATCACTACTCGTCACAATACTAGTTCGGACATAAAAAAACCGCTAGACCTTTATTTCTAAAGGAGTAACGGTCTTTATTGTACGTAAACATTAAATCTAGTGGTGCGGATGGGGGGACTTGAACCCCCACGACCTAAGTCACCAGCCCCTCAAGCTGACGCGTCTACCAATTCCGCCACATCCGCGCAAAACTAAACTTTTTAATGCTGTAATTAAGTTAAGGCTTAATTTGGAACGTTGCTGCTATCATCTTCTTTGTTAGCTGGCACATCAGATGTAGGTACATCACTGTTTTGAACTACTGGTAATGCAGTTGCTTCAACACTTTCACTTGGGATAGCGTCTGTAGCTTGTTCAACAGGTGCACTTAAATTATTCCACTCTTCGACAGACTTAGTCCGATTAGCGGTTAGGTTACCTAAAATTAAGCTGATTGCAAAAAAAGCAACGGCTAAATAGGTAGTAGCCGAAGTTAGGAAGTTACCTGAGCCACCAGAGCCAAAGACTGTTGCTGAAGAACCAGCACCAAACGATGCCCCCATGTCTGCGCCTTTACCTTGCTGAATAAGCACTAAACCGATCAGGGCTAAGGCAATAAGTACGTAGGCTATAATTAAAACTTGATACAACATTTCTATTTTCCTTTTGCTGCTGAACAAATGATTTTGAATTGTTCAACTTGTAAGCTAGCACCACCGATAAGACCACCGTCTATATCAGCTTGTGCAAATAATTCTTCACAGTTTGACGCATTAACACTGCCACCATACAACAAAGGTACTTTGGCTGCTACGTTTTCACTACTTTGAGCGAGAAATTGACGAATAAACTGGTGTGTTTCTTGCGCCATTTCACTTGATGCTGTTTTCCCTGTACCTATTGCCCATACGGGTTCGTAAGCGATAACAACATCATTAAATTTTTCAATACCTATCTCGTCAATCACGGGCTGAATTTGCGCCGCTAAAACGGTTTCGGTTTTTTCTGCAACACGTTCACTTTCACTTTCCCCAATACACAATATAGGCGTTAAACCTGCTTTGAGTACGGCATGAACTTTATGAGCAACTTGGGTAGAATTTTCTTCATATATACTTCTACGTTCAGAATGCCCAACAATGACATACTTTACCGATAATTCTTGCAGCATATCGGTTGATATTTCACCCGTGTAAGCACCGCTTTTGTGTTCACTAACATTTTGTGCGCCAACTGAGACAGTTTGAAGCAATGTTTCTACTTTGAGCTTCTGTGTAAAACCAGCTAAATAAGGAGAGCTTGGGCATATAACTACTTCAACTTTGTTTGATAGTTCAACCGTTTTCAAACCGCTTATCATGGATTCAACCAAAGCTGAATTACCATTCATTTTCCAGTTAGCAGCAACTATTGCACGTCTAGCCATTCTTTCCTCTCAGTAGTGCTATTTAAAGCATTGCTAAAATTAAGCCGCGAAATAGTAACTAACCTAACAAAAAGATACAAGTAATTAACGTAATATCTTTGCTGTTTCTAGTCAATTGCAGCTTATTTATACCCGTTATCAATCAAGATGCATAATTTAGAATGCTTAAGCTCTTTCAATTAACATCACTGCAACGATGAAGTGATGTTGTTAGAGCACCTCCCTCTTAAATTCAGCACTTAAATTCAAAACAATAAATTAGTCGACGAGTTTAACTTTATCGGCTATTTGATTAGCTAAACTGGTCACTTCGTCCATGTCAGCTCCTTCAACCATAACTCGAATTAGTGGTTCAGTACCCGACTTGCGTAATAATACCCGACCACGTCCTGCAAGCGTTGCATTGACTTGCTCAACAGCAACTAACACTTTAGCATCACTTAAAGGATCTTCACTTCCTGAAAAGCGCACATTCACCAAGATCTGTGGCAACATGGTAATGCCTTGTCGTAGTTCAAATAATGTTTTTTGATTTTGACAAACAGCGGTTAACACATTCAACGCGGCTATAATGCCATCACCTGTCGATGTATGGTTTAAGTTAATGATATGCCCAGAATTTTCAGCACCAAGCTGCCAACCTTTTTCTCTCAACATTTCCATAACGTATCTGTCGCCAACATTAGAACGAGCAAACGGAACATCAAGTTCTTTAAGTGCTAATTCTAAGCCCATGTTACTCATCAACGTACCAACAACGCCACCTTGCAAAGTTCCCGATTTCAAGTCATTACAAGCAATAATATAAACAGCTTCATCACCATCAATGACATAACCGGTGTGATCAACCATCATTAGTCTGTCACCGTCACCATCAAGCGCCACACCTAAATCAGCCTTATGCTCAACGACAGCACGACTTATCATAGCCATAGACGTTGCACCACAACCGTCATTTATATTAGTGCCATTTGGCGCGGTGCCTATTTCAATAACGGTAGCACCTAGCTCACGAAAAACATTCGGAGCAATGTGGTAAGTTGCACCATGGGCGCAATCAACAACAATGGTTAAATCTTTTAAAGAAAGTTGGCTAGGAAAGTTACTTTTACAAAACTCAATATAACGCCCCGCTGCGTCACTTATACGTGTCGCTTTACCCAACTTAGCAGACTCAACACAGCCCATCACTTTATCTAGCTCAGCTTCAATAGCTAATTCAACATCGTCAGGCAGTTTTTGACCACCTTGTGAAAAGAATTTAATACCATTATCATAAAAGGGGTTATGAGATGCACTAATCACTATGCCCGCTTCAGCACGAAATGTTTTAGTCAAATAGGCAATACCTGGTGTAGGCATAGGACCAAGCAGACCAATATCAACACCTGCAGCTGAAAACCCTGCTTCAAGTGCAGACTCAAGCATATAACCAGAAATACGCGTATCTTTACCAATTAGTACTTTTTTTGTGCCTTGTGCAGCAAGTACTTTACCAGCGGCGTAACCCAATTTCATAACAAACTCAGGCGTAATTGGGTACTGCCCAACTAAACCACGTACACCATCGGTACCAAAATATTTACGAGTAGACATTAACTTATCCTTTAAATTCTGTTGGCTGAGCAACAGCCTGTAATATTTTTAATGCATCCACGGTTTCTTTTACATCGTGAACACGAATAGTTGTTGCGCCTTGTTGCATTGCAATAATCGCGGTAGTGACACTGCCGGCAAGGCGTTCAGTAACCTCTCGATTGAGTAAATTACCAATCATAGATTTACGTGATGTACCTGATAATAAAGGTAAACCTAAAGTTTGAAATTGTGCTAACTGTGCAAGTAATTGATAGTTCTGTGTTAGCGTTTTACCAAAACCAAATCCTGGGTCTAAAATCAAACGGTTTTTAGCTATGCCTGCTTGTTCGCACGCGATAATACGTTCCTTAAAAAAAGTTTTTATATCCGCAATAATATTATTATATTGTGGCATTTTTTGCATGCTGCGTGGCATTCCTTGCATGTGCATTAAACATACAGGTATATCACATTGCGCCAATACAGCTAAGCAGCCTTCATTTTGCAAAGCGCGTACATCATTAATGATGTCTGCACCATAAATGATACTTTCTTTCATCACTTTTGCTTTACTGGTATCAATAGAAACCAACACATCAAAATTTTCTTTGATCGCTTTAAGTAAAGGTATTACTCGTTCAAGTTCATCTTGCTCACTAACGTCTGCTGCACCTGGGCGAGTTGATTCACCGCCAATATCAATAATATCAGCGCCACTTTGAATCATGCTTTCAACTTGTGTTAATGCGCTATCAAAATGAGAAAATTTACCACCGTCAGAAAAAGAATCAGGCGTAACGTTAAGAATACCCATTATTTTTATTTGCTGGTAATTTGTTTGATGGCACTCAGCTTGGTTTATTTTATTTATCGACAACTGAAATCTTCTTATCTTTTATGAAAGCTAAAAACACATAGAATAAAGCCTCGGCGTTTTTACAAACAACGAGGCTTTAATAATAGCTAATTTAGAGCTAACTAGTTGAGCTATCACCGTTCGGCTTAGTTAGATCTGGTTTTACCTGTTCAGTACTTTCAGCTTGTGTATCTTTAACGTTAGGCTCTTCATCTTCTTTAATAACATCACCGTTATCGCTCTTGGTATTCGAGTCAGAATTTGAGTTACCTTTGTCATCCCAACCTGCCGGTGGACGAACAGTCGTTCTAGCCATCAAGTCATCAATTTGCAAAGCATCAATGGTTTCATATTTCATTAAGCAATCTTTCATGGCGTGTAACACATCCATGTTTTCTTTGATTAATGTTTCAGCACGTTGATAATTACGATTAACCACCGCTTTAATCTCTTCATCAATCAGCTTGGCTGTTTCATCTGACATATGTAGAGATTTCGCCGAAGTACGACCTAGGAATACTTCGCCTTCTTCTTCAGCGAACAACATCGGCCCCATTTTTTCAGACAAGCCCCATTGTGTAACCATTTTACGCGCAATATTCGTAGCACGTTCAATATCGTTTGAAGCACCCGTAGAAACTTTATCGCTGCCATAAATAACTTCTTCAGCAATACGACCACCATATAAAGAAGAAATATTACTTTCTAGATGCTGTTTCGAGTGACTAAATCTATCTTGCTCAGGTAAATACATAGTCACACCAAGGGCACGACCACGCGGAATAATACTGACTTTATAAACAGGATCATGATCTGGCACTAAACGACCAATAATTGCATGACCTGCTTCATGGTAAGCTGTCATCTCTTTTTCTGACTCACTCATTACCATTGATTTACGTTCTGAGCCCATCATAATTTTATCTTTAGCGGCATCAAACTCTTTCATGCTGACTACACGACGTGAAGTACGTGCAGCACATAAAGCAGCTTCATTCACTAAATTCGCTAAATCAGCACCTGAAAAGCCTGGCGTACCACGCGCTATAACTTCAGCTTTAACATCATCACCTAGTGGTACTTTACGCATATGTACTTTAAGAATTTGTTCACGACCACGAATATCAGGTAAACCAACGGTTACTTGACGGTCAAAACGACCAGGGCGAAGTAATGCGGGGTCTAATACGTCTGGACGGTTAGTTGCGGCAATAACGATAACACCTTCATTACCTTCAAAACCATCCATCTCTACTAACATTTGGTTTAATGTTTGCTCACGTTCATCATGTCCACCACCCATACCTGCACCACGTTGGCGACCAACAGCATCAATTTCATCGATAAATATAATACAAGGAGCTGCTTTTTTTGCTTGTTCAAACATATCACGTACACGAGATGCACCAACACCAACAAACATTTCAACAAAATCGGAGCCAGAAATAGTAAAGAAAGGTACTTTCGCTTCACCCGCAATAGCTTTTGCTAATAAGGTTTTACCTGTACCGGGTTGCCCGACAAGTAAAATACCTGATGGAATACGCCCTCCTAGTTTTTGAAAGCGACTCGGCTCACGTAAATAATCAACTAATTCAGCAACGTCTTCTTTCGCTTCATCACAACCAGCGACATCAGCAAAAGTCGTTTTAATTTGCTCTTCACTTAACTGGCGCGCTTTAGATTTACCAAAAGACATTGCTCCTTTACCACCACCACCTTGCATTTGACGCATGAAAAATATCCACACAGCAATCAATAAGATCATAGGGAACCAAGAAACGAAAATAGTCGTTAAGAAACTAGTTTCTTCAGGCATTTTGCCTTGAGCACGCACGCCTTGTTTAACTAAATCATTAATTAAATCTCGATCGTAACCACCGGGAATTGTTGTAGTATAGACTTCGCCACTACGCTTCTCGCCAGTAATGACACCGTTTCTGTCAACATTAGCATCGCGAATTTGTCCTTGACGAACATCAGTAATAAACCGAGTGTAATCCATTTGTTGATTCTCTGTGGAATTCGGAGAAAAACTCTGAAAAACCGACATTAAAACAACCGCAATAACTAACCATAAAATAAGATTTTTCGCCATATCGCTCAACTTAATGACCTCTTTTGGTACTTGGTAAATTTAATAAAATAAAACTATAAACAGTTATGGTGCTTAATCTACTATAAATCAAGCCTTGTCGCTATTTAACTTTAGTCGTCAGTAACAACTAGTTACATTATTTTGATAAAGTACTTGATAACCTAATTAGCCTTTATAACCTGTGGCAACTAAGTAAACTTCTCGTGAGCGTGCTCTAGATGATTCTGGCTTACGAGTTTTTACGGTTTTAAACATTGTACGAACGTCTTTCATAAACTCTTCAAAACCTACACCTTGAAACACTTTTACTACAAATGAACCATTCGGTTTCAATACTTCTTTGCACATCTCTAAAGCGAGTTCAACTAAATACATACTGCGAGCTGAATCGGCACTTTCATTACCTGTCATGTTTGCTGCCATATCAGACATAACAACATCAATATTTTTGCCACCGATACGATTGAGTAAGGCATCAAGTACCACCTCTTCACGAAAATCGCCTTCAAGAAAGTCAACACCGACAATAGCGTCCATAGGTAAAATATCGCATGCGACTACTTGCCCTTTATCACCAACCGCCTTAACTGCATATTCTGACCAACCTCCTGGTGCAGCACCTAAATCAACTACCTTCATAGCAGGTTTGATCAGTTTGTCTTTCAAGTTTATTTCTTCTAATTTGAATACCGCGCGTGAGCGCAAACCCAAACGCTGTGCTTTTTTAACGTATTCATCATCAAAATGTTCATCTAACCAGCGTTGACTACTCGCCTTATGTTTTTTATTTGACATGTTTTTCTTACTCACAATAACTTAAAGTATTTTTAGTTATTTAACTATTAGTATTAATCACTAGATAAGGGTAAAATGGCGGCAATTCAAGGCAACAGATAACGAAATTTAGTAATGAGCTTAAACAAAAAACAAATTCAGCACCTTAGAGGCGTTGCACACTCTTTAAAGCCAGTAGTTTTACTTGGTAATAATGGCTTAACAGAAGCGGTTGTAGCTGAGATTGATTATGCGCTAAACCATCATGAATTAATCAAAATAAAAATCCCAACAGATGACAAAGAAACTAAAGCGTTAATCGTAGAAGCTATTTGTCGTGAAACCAAGTCGATTCAAGTACAGGTGATTGGTAAAACTTTAGTTGTTTATCGCAGAAGTGATGAAAATAAAATTAGAATTCCTAAGGTTTAAATTTACTTGTGCTTTATTTACTATCGATAAATAGTTATCAATAAAAAAATGACAGCAATTGCTGTCATTTTTTTATACTTATTTGAATCAGTTTACGTACCCTGACTCAAGCAAAAATTTTTATATATGTTCTACTGAGATAATTTCATACTCTACTACGCCACCAGGAATAGTTATTTCTATTTCACTATCAACTTCTTTGCCAATTAAACCACGAGCAATAGGCGAGTTAAGCGAGATTCGACCCGTTTTAAAGTCAGCTTCATCATCACCAACAATTTGATAGATCACTTCAACTTCGGTATCGATATTGAGTAATTTAACCGTTGTGCCAAAAATAACTTTGCCATGGTTAGGTATTGTAGTTACATCAATAACTTGTGCATTACATAATCGGCCTTCAATATCTTGTATACGACCTTCACAAAAGCCCTGTTCTTCTTTTGCCGCATGATATTCTGCATTTTCTTTCAAGTCACCATGTTCACGAGCATCAGCAATATCTTTTACAATACGTGGGCGTTTTTCTGTTTTTAAAAACTTTAGCTCTGTTTGTAATAGCTCAGCACCACGAAGGGTCATTGGGTATTTAGTCATTATTATCTTCTCATTCTAATAATAAAGGTGGTTAACCTAGCCTATAAATAGCAGGTAACCACCTTTTAATTCTCTCGATAAGCCTAAACTCACTCAGGAACATAAGCTTTATGTATTTACAACGCTTTGTGTAATTCTTGCACTGTACGTACGGTACTCATTTCATCGGCAGCATGAGACATGCAAGTAGCAAATGCAGCATTTAATGTCGTAGTATAGGCAACTTTATAACGTAATGCTCCACCACGTAATACTTTAGAATCTTCAATGGCTTTACGCCCTTCTGTCGTATTAATGATGTAGTTATACTCACTATTTTTAATTCTATCAAGAATATGTGGACGACCTTCATGCACTTTATTAACACGACGAACAGGAACGCCAGCTTCACGTAGAATCACTTCAGTACCGTGGGTTGCATCAATATCATAACCTAAATCAACCATGATTTTAGCTAATTCTAATACTCGAACTTTATCACTATCACGTACTGAGATTAATGCTCGGCCTGTTTTAGGAACAGATACACCAGCACCTAAGCAAGCTTTAGCATAAGCTTCTTCAAAGGTATCACCAACCCCCATCACTTCCCCTGTTGAACGCATTTCTGGGCCAACTAAAGGATCGCTACCATGGAATTTATTAAATGGAATAACCACTTCTTTCACAGAGAAATAATCAGGAATGACTTCCTTAGTTATGCCCTGCTCTTTCAATGATTTACCAGCCATAACACGTGCACCAACTTTAGCAAGTGGTATTGAGGTTGCTTTTGAAACAAAAGGAACGGTACGTGCTGCACGCGGGTTAACTTCGATTAGGTAAACTTCGTTGTCTTTAACTGCCATCTGGGTATTCATTAGGCCAATTACACCTAATTCAAAAGCTAAATCAGTGACTTGCTTACGCATAACATCTTGGATTTCTTGGCTTAAGCTATAAGCTGGTAGTGAACAAGCACTATCACCTGAGTGAACACCTGCTTGTTCAATGTGCTGCATGATGCCGCCAATAACAACGTCAGTTCCATCACAAATCACATCAATATCTACTTCAATTGCATCATCAAGGAAGTGATCAAGCAATACTGGTGAATCATTAGAAACACTTACTGCTTCTGTCATATAACGACGTAAATCATCTAAGTCATAAACGATTTCCATTGCGCGGCCACCTAATACATAAGATGGACGTACAACTAACGGGAAGCCAATACTTTCCGCTTTTGCCATGGCTTCATCAAGTGAAGTTACCGTAGCATTTTCTGGTTGTAATAAACCTAAACGATCAACCGCTTGTTGGAAACG
>JAWSUX010000326.1:0-11928 GCA_033852215.1 Colwellia sp.
TAGCCTCTTTAGCCTCTTTAGCTTCTTTGATTTTCACATCAGACTTACTTTCGTCAACCAATAACCAAGCAAAACTTAAGACTAAACTGGATAAAGAAAATAGAATCAAGGTATTTTGCCAGCTACCTGTCAGTGCATTAAAATTATTCATTTGCCATAAAATAATTCCAGTACCTAGATTAAAGGCAATAGCGTTAATGCCGTTGATTGTTGCACGTTCTTCTACAGGAAACCAAGACATGACAATAGGGTTAAAATAAACAATCATGAACGCGCCACCTAACCCCATGAGGAACCTGTTTATCAATAACAATTCATAGGTGGGTGCAAAAGGCATTAATACGCCAACTGATATCAAAAGACCTGAGGCAAAAAAGGAATATTTACCGCCTAGTTTTAATGCAAACCATGCTGCAGCAAAAGTACCGACGATTTTAGCGATAGTAACGGCGCCACTGATAAAGCTAGCCGAAGCTAAACTATCAATATTCATGGCTGCCATTATTGCATCCATGCTTGCTGTGCCACCTACCCATGCCATAGCAAATAAAGTGTAACTAACAAAAACAATGCTTTCAACTACGTATTTATTACTTATACTTATCTTAGAAAATTTCATAAACCTCATTTTCACTTTAAATAACAGGCAATTCTCCTCAGTATAGCTCAAAGACACCAATACATATATACTACCTTAATACAATAGGGTGAAATTTACGCCATATGAAGTTTGTTACATTAAATTGCAGTTACTGCTAAGGTTTTTCTTTGTCACTTTGGTTTTCTATCAATACCTTATGGGTCTCATTTCTTGCTATCGGTTATTTAACATTATTATTTATCGTTGCGTACTGGGGACAAAAACAAACCAGTGCCCAGTGGCTTTCTCGCCCTTGGGTTTATAGTTTATCTTTAGGGGTTAGCTGCACTTCATGGGCTTTTTATGGCACGGTAGGACAAGCAGCAACAACGGGGGCATGGTTTGCCCCAATATACATCGGATCTATTTTATGTTTTATTTTGGCTTGGCCGATGTTTTTACGAATATTACGAATCACCAAACAACAAAACCTAACCTCTATCGCTGATTTTATCGCCTGTCGCTACAACAGAACACCAAAAATTGCGGCAACGGTGACATTAGTTGCACTGCTAGGAACCATTCCTTATATCGCACTGCAGCTCAGAGCAATCAGTAACAGCTTTGATTTATTAACTGGAACATATCGCTCAGGCATAAGTACAACCTTTAGCCTCACCTTAGTATTGATTGTATTCAGCATATTATTTGGTGCTCGACAAGTTGCCGCCAACAAACAAAATCAGGGCTTAGTTTTAGCTATTGCGTTTAGCTCGGTGGTGAAATTATTTGCGTTAACCGCCATAGGGATTTTTGCCACTTTTTTTGTTTTTGATGGCCTAGACGATTTACTCAGCCAAGCTGAAAGTTTACCTAACTACCAGCCAGAAATGACGACTTACTTTGCCCTATCACAAGCCATATTGGGCGCAATCACTATTTTTATTTTGCCACAACAATATCACATGTTGATGATTGAAAATCACCAACAAAAAGAGTTTAAAATGGCGCGTTGGCTCTATCCCTTGTACTTTATTCTCATTAATTTATTTATTCTACCGATTGCCTTAGCTGGACAAAGTTTGTTTGCTGATGGTAGTGGTAGTGTTAGTCCCGATACTTATGTAATAACTATCCCGCTATTTTTTCAGCAAGCTTGGTTAGGCGGTCTTGCTTTTATTGGTGGTTTAGCCGCGGCAACCAGTATGGTTATTGTGGCTACTATCGTGCTTAGTACTATGGTGACGACAGAAATAGTTAACCCGCTTCTATTACGCTACAACAACTATATCAGCGCACAAAAAACACAACTGTCAGGTTTATTATTAAATATTCGCAGAGTAACTATCGCCTTGTTACTGTTATTATCTTTTGCTTTTGAACGTATAATTGATCAACAAAGTAACCTTGCCACTATTGGCCTATTATCTTTTGTACTCATATCACAATTGGCACCTTTATTTTTAGGTGCCTTATATTGGCGCAGAGCAACCAGTCCTGCGGCTTTTATTGGCTTGATTGTTGGCACTCTCGTCTGGTTTTATACTTTATTACTACCTATTTCATTACCTGACGCCCCATGGCTAAACAATGGTTTATTTAATCTACGTTGGCTAAAACCTAATGCATTGTTTGGCGTAGATTTTCTCGACCTTATTAGCCACGGTTTATTTTTTAGTTTATTAGCCAATAGTTGCTGTTTTATTTTCTTTTCATTATTAGGCCAACGTAGCATAGGTGAAAAATCACAAGCAAAGCTATACGTCAATAAACAGAAGTTTACCATTGAGCAAAGCTTATCAAGTAAAGATCTTTATCAGTTATTACAGCGATTCGTAAGCAGCACTAGCGCTGATAATTTCCAACATGAGTATGCACAACAACTGAGTCACACTCCCGCTAGCAAAGAGTTAGTTGACTATACCCGTTTACAACTGTCCAGCGTTTTAGGCTCTGCATCAACTCGAATGGTGATGAAAGCAGCAAGCAAACAGCAAACACTCCCCTTAGAAGATGTCGTTAATATTGTTAATGAAGCCAATAAGTTATTTCAATTTAATCGAGAACTATTACAAGCAGGGGTAGAAAATATAGAACAAGGCATTAGTGTTGTTGATGCTGATATGCGTGTAGTTGCCTGGAATAAACGTTATATAGAATTATTAGACTACCCTAGCGATTTAGTTTGTGTAGGAAAGCCTATCGCCGAGCTTATTCAATACAATGCCGATCGCGGTGTTATCATTGCCAACAAGGGTGACTCTTACTCTAAAAGCAAAGAAGAAAATAATGATGCTGATGATTTTATCACACGTAGAATTGACTACATGCGCCAAGGGAACACCCATTACTTCCAACGTGAGATGCCCAGCGGCATCGTCTTAGAAATTAGAGGACAAGCTATGCCTGGCGGCGGTTTTGTCAGTACTTTTTCAGATATAACTGCGCATATAGAAGCAGAAAAAGAATTACAAAAATCGAATGAAAACCTTGAGCAAAGAGTAATTGAACGTACTCATGAGTTGAATCTGGCAAAAGCCGAAGCCGAAGCCGCGAATCAAAGTAAAACAAAATTTTTAGCAGCCGCCAGCCATGACTTAATGCAACCCTTCAATGCGCTATCTTTATTTACCAGTATGTTAAATAAAAAAGTGACGGGAACAAATTTAGAAGAGTTAGCAGGAAATATTCGTAATTCACTCAATGCTGCAGAAAGTCTACTTTCTGATCTCGTTGAAATATCTCGATTGGATGGTAAAGCACAAGATATTGTTACTAATTGTTTCTCTGTCGATGATTTATTAGCGCCATTAGGTAAAGAGTTTTTTTTCTTAGCTGAGCAAGCTAACTTAACTTTTAGCTACGTAAAATCTAGCTGCAATATTGAAACTGACCAACGCTTATTACGCCGCGTTGTACAAAACTTTTTATCCAATGCGATTAACTACTGCCCGCAAAACCAACGTCAAGGCAAAGGTAAAGTCTTACTCGGTGTTAGGCTGCAACAAGAAAACATAACCATCGAAGTTTGGGACAATGGCCCCGGCATTGCACAAGACAAGCAACAAACCATATTCAAAGAATTTGAGCGCTTAAATGAAACGCAAGAGCAACCGGGTTTAGGTCTAGGTTTAGCAATTTCAGATCGTATCGCTAAATTATTGGGTTTAACCATTTCAGTAAAATCGACGGTAGGAAAAGGATCTTGTTTTAGCATCACCTTACCCCGTAGCAAAGCACTGCCCGTTAAAGTGGCAAGTATTAATACTCAAGCAAACATGAATACAGCAAATGAACTGAATCAGCTACCAGTATTGCTGATTGATAATGAAGCGTTAATGCTAAAAGCATTACAATCACAGCTCAAAGAGTGGGGCTGTATAGTTATTGCGGTGAAAGATCAAAGTAGCTTAACCGAAGCACTTGCTGGGCGTGATTTCAAACCCGCGTTAATCATTTCAGACTACCACTTAGATGATGATAAAAATGGTGTTGATTTAGTGCAAAACGCGTTATTTACATATAACTGGCAAGCACCTTGTATTATCTGCTCAGCCGATCCCTCAGAGCAAGTAAGAGAGCATACCATCAGTGCAAACTTCTCTTTCATGCGCAAACCAGTAAAAGCCTTAGCCTTAAAAAGGTTAATAAGACAATTGCTGTCGCTGTAGTCATAAGCTATCCCCGTTACTATTTAAATTGCTGTAATGAAGCCAAATCTATGGAATGTTTATTTTCTAGAGAGCTAACATAAACATCCAATAGATGAAGCAACTACATTCTGCCTAGCTTTATTTTATACAACGCACCCCCCCTAAAAGCACACCTAAAAACACACCTAAAAACAATAACTTAACCTAGGGCTTCAAAAAAAACACCGCCACTACTACTAAAGTGCCACTTATTTTTCATCCATCATTAGGTATTGTATGCGCGTTCAATTATTCATTGACTTGGATAACTACATGGAAAGAAGAATATCAGGATAAGTCAAAACAAAAACATATAATAAATAATTAAATAAATAAATAATTAATTAAATAGGCTTTTTATGAAAAACAACTTAGCAACAAAATTTTTACAGCGTAAATCAAAGTTAATCTCTCTTTCGTTAGCTTCAGTTTTTATGATGTGTTCAGCAAGTAGTTCTGCTGGTAGCTGGCAACAAAATGTCGCAATCGGTGGCTTTAGCAAGGTTCATATATACACACCTGATTCAAACTCAAAAATTGGCACAGGCAAATCATTAATGATTGTTTTGCATGGCTGTGTTCAACCAATTGATAACTTTTTAACAGCTAATCTAGAAGATGCCGCAGAAGAGCACGGTATGGTTATTGCTGTACCTGATGCAAAAAATAAAGCTGGATTTAGCTGTTGGTCTTACTGGCAAGGCGCAGTTTCAAGAACTGCTGGTGATTATAAAAACCTAATTAGTTTAGCCAATACCATGAGCGGCGATAGCAGTAGAGATATCGACCCTAAACAAGTATATATCGCTGGTTTATCATCTGGCGCTGCTATGACAGCACAAGCAGCTTGTTTAGCTCCTGATGTTTTTGCTGGTGTATCACCACAGGCAGGTCCTACTATAGGTACTAGCTCAGGCGGCGCTAGCAGCTGTGAAACTGTTTCACCAACTACATTTAAACAACGTTGTGAAACTTATGCTGGAGCGAACAAAAGTCATTTCAGCACGCAAATTGCAGTCGTAGGTCATGGTACTAAAGATACGATTGTGCCTACTTGTTATAACCAACAAAATTCTAATGGTTATGCAGCCCTTTATGGTATTGACCAAATACCTGGTACAAATACAATTAGCGAAGGTGCTGGACATACGGCTTCAGAAACTTTATGGACAAACGATCAGTTAAGCATGCTTTGGTTTGATAACCTTGACCATTCTTGGTCTGGTGGTGCTGGTGCTTCTGGTAGTTACGTAGCAGGTACTAGTATTAATGTTGCTAGTTACTTAGGCGAGTTTTTTACAAAAAACAACAAGCGTGTTGACCGTAACAGTGGTCCAGTGATCAGTAATCACATGGCTGTTGAAGTTGATGATAGCGGTATTTTATCAATTACAGGTAATGCTGTTGATGCTGAAGGCAGTGTTGAAAATGTTAATTTAAGCTTTTCTCCATTAGATTCAGGTGCTTCGCAATCTGTTAATTCTATAGATACTAACGCAGCAATTAGCGATGGTGCTTATTCATCGCCATCAGTACTTTTAAATAATGGTTTGTATAAAGTTACTGCAGTGGGAACCGACAATGAAGGAAAAGACGGCGACAGTGTTTCTGTAACTGTACGTGTTGGTCCGCCACCGCCAGAAACAGCACCAGAATTATCTGGAATTAATGCAGCTGTTGCAGGGCAATGTGCCACAATTACGGGTACTGTTATCGATCAAAACCTGAATCTAGATACCGTTGTTGTTAGCTTTGCTAATGGCGATGTTACCGCAACCGTTAATAACAATGTATATTCTGCAGAAAAATGTGGTCTACAAGGTGGAAGCAATACTGCTACTGTAACTGCAACTGACACAACGCCATTATCAAGTACTGATAGTGTAGAATTCACTATTGATGCTGGCGAAACTGGCGACTACAACTACCATATTGCTGAAGGCCATATTACATGGGGTGTTGGTTATTCTGGTTGTTACCTTGCCTTCGGTACTGACGATTTCACCATGCGTGAATACCCTGCTGGCACTGACCAATGTAATTGGATAGCAGATGGCGCACCAAGTTGTGCTGGACCAAATCAAGCGTGTGATGTGATTATCGAGCCTGTTGATGATAGAGACAATGACGGTGTTATTGATACCGAAGACAACTGTATTGACACTCCCAATGCCGACCAACTTAATACTGATGGTGATAGTGAAGGCGATGTATGTGATGACGATAAAGATAATGACGGTGTTCTAAATATCGCAGATAACTGTCCTGTCAAAGCAAATGCCGACCAACTTGATACTAATGGCAATGGCATAGGTGATGCGTGTGACACCCCTGTTAATACTGATAGAGATAATGACGGCATTCTTAATGGCGTAGATAACTGCCCTGACACAGCCAATACAGACCAACTTGATACTGATGAAGATGGCGAAGGTGATGTGTGTGATGACACCCCTGGTACTGGCACCTTTACTTGTACAAAAACTACTGCAAGTAACTATGCACATGTACAAGCTAACAGAGCAACTACGAGTAGTTACTACACTTACGCGGTTGGCTCAGGTGACAGTATGGGATTCTATAACATCTTTTACACTTCAACATTAGCAGAAACTTCTGAAAATCATTTTGAAGTAGGTAACTGCCCTTAAGTTATAAAGTAAAATTATAACTAATAAATAAATGTTCACTTTGTCTTTTGATAAAGTGAACATTTTTATTTAAACAAACACATCAACACAAAAAATAAATCCCCCTTTTTTCTATCCCTATATAATACTTATTTTTTTCAACAGCTTTAAACCGTGATGAGTGATAAATAGCCTCAGATACCCTGATTACCTATATTATTTAGTAACATTCGTTCAAGCATATCCCATATTAAGTTCAGCCTTAGGTAAATTTTTTTATATAGTGTTAAACTGCTTCCGTTGTGGGAATATTTGCACGTAATATGTGGAACATTCTTGCCATTACATTAATAGTGCCGACGAATAATCAACTAAAATAAGTGGAAATTTTTTCATGCTAAGTACATTAAATTTATCCTTTGTTTCTCTGATTTATTTGTTGTTACTATTTGCTATTGCCTATTATGGTGATAAATATTTTTCCGCGCAGATACGCCGCCATAAACCTCTTATTATCGCTTTTTGCTTACCTATTTTTTTTACTGCTTGGAGTTTTTACGGAACACCTACTCAAGCACTTGAAAAAGGTTGGTTTATTCCACCAACTACCATCGGTGCTATATTAGTTATCACCTTTGCTATTCCATTAATTAAACGATTAATTAAGTTAGGAAAACAACAACGTAGTACCTCAATAGCGGGCTTTATTTCTGCTCAATATCAAAACTCTACCTTTGTAGCTCTACTAATCACCACTGTCGTTATTCTAGGCGTATTGCCTTATTTAGCTTTGCAATTAGAGGCTATATCAACAAGCTTTGATCTACTTTCAGCGGGAATGAATGGCAACTTAGATGTTAGTACTAAGCCGCTATGGCAAGATACCGTATTTGCAGTAACGTTACTGATGGCTGTTTTTAGTATTGTTTTTGGTACACGCCATGTTGATTTAACCGAGCATCATAATGGCTTAATGTTAGTTGTTGCTTTTGAGTCAATGGTGAAGTTTATTTCAGTATGCGCCGTAGGTTATTTAGTTAGCTACCAACTGTTTGATAATCCATCGCAGGTGTTTTCACAAGCATTAAGTAATGCAAAAATACAGCAAATATTAGCATTACCAACATCAAGTGATTATAGCACGGCCATTTTATTAGGCATGATGGTAATACTTTGCTTACCTTGGTTATTTCATTTATTGGTAGTCGAAAGTAATAGTGATGAAGATGCCTATACCGTACAGTTTGTTTTTCCCATTTATGCGATTGTTTTACTATTTTTTTTACTGTTAATCCTTGTTAGTGGTGTTTTGTATTTTCAAGGTCAACCAATAAATACTGAAATGTATTTTCTTGCTATTCCTATGCATGAAAATAATTTAACCTTAGCGTTAATTGCATATTTAGGCGGCCTTTCTGCTGCAACAAGTATGATTATTGTCGCGACAATAACCTTATCAACGATGATATGCAATGACATGATCATGCCCGTAATATTAAGTAATAGGAACTTTTACCTTCAAGCCTCCGGCATCAGAAACTCTCTGTTAACCATTAGGAGAGTTGCCATTATTTTTATTTTATTATTGGCTTATCTTTTTTATCACTTAGTTGGCTCTTCGGGGAATTTAGGCGCTATGGGGTTAGTCTCAATGACCTTAATAGTTCAATTAATACCAACATTAATCGCTGCATTGTACTGGAAAAAACGTCATGAAAATGGGGTTGTTGCTGGGATTTTACTCGGGACAATACTTTGGGCGTATTGTTTATTAACACCCACTTTAGTACAGGCTGGTTGGTTTACAACAAATTTATTAACGCTTGGGCCTTGGTCACTTAGTTGGCTCAGACCTCAAGCATTATTAGGCTTCGAATATTTTGATCCTCTAACTCATGGTGTGATGTGGAGTTTAGGAGTAAATTGCATTGTGTTTATTTTAGTCTCATTATTTTTTACTAAACGATCGTCACAATATATAGAGCCTGCACAAAATATGCGGCTAACTAATGCATCATTGTTATATGTTACCGCACGATTTTTAGGTGAAGAGCAAGCAAAGGTGGCGCTTTTACAACGTTGTAACCAACTCGAACAAGATTTTTCTCCTAGTAAACTTGCTAGTGCCAAAATGACTAAATATGCGGAGTCTTTACTTGCTGGCATTATCGGACCATCGTCTGCAAAGCACATTCTTAATTTAACCCAACAACAAAACCTAAATAAGCACACTGACTCGGAGAAACTTTTACAGGAAGCTTCCGAAGTATTAAAATTCAGTCGTGAGTTATTACAAGCAAGCATTGATAATATGAGTCAAGGGATCACGGTAATTAACCATAATCATCGCTTAATTGCTTGGAATAAACGTTGCATTGAATTATTTAATTACCCTAAAGAGTTTTTTTATGTTGGCAGTCCTATACAAGATTTAGTGCGCCATAACCTTGCCCATGAAACAAATAACAAAGAAGAAATAGAACAAGGTGTTGTTGAGCAATTGAGCCAATTTTCTCAGCATAAATCCTATGTTTATCAACGAAACTTACCTAATAATCAAGTCATTGAAGTACGTGGTGAGCCGATCCCAAACAAGGGCTACGTCATTACTTATACCGATATATCTGATTATCATAATATGGTTGATGCATTAAGGGAATCGAATGAAACCTTGGAGCAAAGGGTCACGGAAAGAACGGGAGAGTTAACACAAATCAATCAAAAATTGGTCGTTGCTAAATCAGATGCTGAGTCCGCTAATATAAGTAAAACGCGTTTTTTAGCAGCAGCAAGCCATGATTTAGCCCAGCCACTAAATGCAGCAAGATTATTTACTACAGCATTGCAGCATATTGATTTACCAGAAGATCCAAGACAATTAATTTCTCATTTATCCGATTCTTTACAAAATGCCGAATCGTTAATCAAAGAGCTATTTGATATTGCTAAAATTGATGCTGGAGTGGTTAAAAAGTCGATCAGTCACTTTGCAATAGAAGAGCTATTAACCTCATTGTCGAAAGACTTTATCTTATTAATGAAAGAAAAAAAATTAGACTTTCATACGCATGACTCAAGTCAAATAGTCATGACCGATAAAAAATTATTAAGGCGTATATTACAAAATTTACTGATGAATGCATTACGTTATACCCCAAGTGGCAGAGTAGTTTTAGGTTGTCGACGTTTACACGATAAACTTAGCATTGAGGTTTGGGATACCGGTGTAGGCATAGCCGCTCAAGATATTGGCGATATATTTACTGAGTTTAAACGTTGCCATCACCGAACATTTGAAGAAGGCTCTGGTTTGGGGTTAGCGACAGTACAGCGTTTATGTTTGTTACTTGATTTGCACATTGAAGTGCTTTCAGTGGTAGGCAAAGGCTCTGTTTTCAAAATAACCCTTCCCTTAGGTGATAAAGCTAAAATGGCTCAGCTGAAAAATATAGAGGTATTGTCGGCTAATGATAATAATTCAGATAAGCAGCTGAAAATACTGTGTATTGATAACGATGAAAAAATTCTCCAGGGTATGTCATCCTTATTAACACAATGGCAGCATGAAGTAATTTGTGCTGCTAGTTTACGAGAGATAGATGTTAAACAACTACCTGACATTATCTTAGCTGATTATCATTTGGATGATGGAGAGAATGGTGTGGCATTAGTACAACACTTGTTTGAACAATGGCAGCAGGTTATCCCTTGCATCATTATTTCAGCCGATCCAACAGAAACAGTAAAAGAAGAAAGTAAAAAAGCAGGCTTTCTTTTTTTACAAAAACCGCTTAAACCTCATGTATTGAGAGCTGCTATTGCACGTTTTGCTACTGAGAAAAAATATAATTAACTCAGTATGATTAAATTATTTTTATCAAATAGGTATTAGACTAAAACTAGCTAAGAGCAGACACTGCCAAAGTAAAACGACTACGTTATTTCTCGCTCAGCTAATATGTATTAAGTAAGATTTATTTTGTCGTCCATATTAAGTAAATTAGCCATAATAATTAGACTCGTGCGCTTTTTAATATCAAATTTTTCAAAAATGTTACTGATGTGTGTTTTCACTGTGTTTTCACTGATATTCAACTCATAAGCAATTTGTTTATTCAGCAAGCCTTTACAAACTAAAGTAAAAACTTTGAATTGTGACGGCGTTAAACTTGCCACTTTCCCAGCAATTTCTCCTACTTCACGATAAGTCGTATTATCGGCAGAAGAGATGATATTTGGAAACCATTTATCACCGAGTAACAACGTATTTATTGCTTGGGCAATAACATCGGGATGATCACTTTTAGATATAAAGCCACTTGCACCCAACTCTTCACTTAGGGTTATAACATCCAAAGAACTACTGCCAGATATCATTGCAACTGGCACTAAAGGAAAGCAACCTCTTAAGTTAGCAAGCCCAGCAAGACCATTTATTTCAGGGAAATGTACGTCAAGTAATACCAAGTCAAAATCATCTTCTTTTTCAAGAAGTTGATATACGTCATCAACACTTTGTGCCTCAAACGCGACTACTTTTTGTTGCTCTGTATTCACTAAGTCTTCAATGGTACGGCTAATAGCACTCCTAAATAAAGGGTGATCATCGGCTATTATAATCTTTATCGGCGTAAGCGTTTTACTGGGCATAATATAATAATATTTTGACTGGCAAGTACTCATACTTTAACAGAATAATCAATTTTAGTACTAGCTAATAGCAAGAATTTAAGACCTTCACCCTAAAGGACTATGTTTTTTTTAACAAAACTATTCTCATAATAAACCTCTAAAAAATATCAATACATTTAATATCGATTAAGATATATAAATAGGAAATTTATGATCAGTATACTAGGCCTAATTGGCGCTCTTGCTTTATTAATATATTTAACCATTCGAGGCATGAATTTATTAATTGCAGCACCACTCACTGCAATTATTGTCGCCTTAACGGGAGGTTTATCTCTTTTACCTTTTGGTGAAGTTACTCAAGGCCATAATTTTCTTCAAAGTTATATGAGTG
>JAWSUX010000327.1:0-7524 GCA_033852215.1 Colwellia sp.
CTTATCTATAGCACGACCCACAGCAAAAAAAGCAAAAGTTGCTGTAACATGGGTTGTTGCACCAAAACCTCCACTGCAATCTAATCGCATACTATTACTTTCAGAATTTTTCTCTGGTTTAGCTAAGCATACCTGACCACTTTCTTCATAATCATTATTCGGGTAGCGTAGTTGTTCTGTTGAAAATACCGCATCAATGGAAAATTTACGTTTACTTACTTTGGCAATATCTGCTCGAGGAAAATTAAATTCTCGACGTAATTGATTTTTAACTTTTGCTAATAAGGGATCTTGATAGGTTTTACTTAAATCTGTGATGGCAACCTTGCTTGGGTCAACTTGACCACCAGCGCCTCCAATAGTGATTATTGGTTGTTTGTTTCGTTTGCAAAAAGCAATGATGCGTGACTTTATATTCACAGAATCAATAGCATCGATAACATAATTAAATTTGATTGTATGTGAACCTGATGATGAATTTTCGGCAAAGAGCAGACTGTTCAGGTTTTCTTCGGTAACAAAGTCTTCAATAATAGTCACTTTACAATCAGGGTTGATTTGTGTGATGCGATCACGCATTACTTCCACTTTACTTAACCCTACCGTATTAGTTAACGCATGAATTTGTCGATTAACATTACTGATGCAAATATCATCTAAGTCGATTAAAGTGATGCTGCCAATGCCATTACGGGCTAGTGCTTCTGCGACCCAAGAGCCGACACCACCAATGCCAACAACGCAAAAATGCGCTTGTTCTAATGTTTTTGCACCCCGCTGACCATATAAACGGGCAATACCGTTAAAGCGTAAATTGTAATCAGTTTGTGTCATAGCTACGTTTTTATTAATGATTTATAGAGTGAAGATAGGGGGCTATTATAGCGACTTCACCAAAGCAGTGATATTGAAAATCGCATAAAAATCGTGGGTAAATAATATAAGGGGGTTAATTACTCCTAAACTTTATTTACTTGGTGAATAATAACTATATAAGAAAGTAATGTTTTCATTCGCTATTACAGGAAAAAAAAGCAATAAAAAAGGCAGCGAATGCTGCCTTTATCAAGTTAATTAGCATAATTAACTATTTTCTGTCGCTCAATGGAACAAATTCACGGTTAATTTCACCCGTATATTTCTGACGAGGACGACCGATTTTTTGACCAGGTTGAGATAACATCTCATCCCAATGAGAAATCCAACCAACGGTTCTAGACATAGCAAAAATTACAGTGAACATGCTTGTTGGAATACCAATTGCTTTAAGAATGATACCTGAGTAGAAATCTACGTTAGGGTAAAGTTTTCTTTCAACGAAGTAAGGGTCTTCTAAAGCTACTTTTTCAAGCGCCATAGCAACATCAAGTAATGGATCGTTGATACCAAGCTCTTTTAATACTTCATGACAAGTTTCACGCATTACAGTTGCACGTGGATCAAAGTTTTTATATACACGATGACCAAAACCCATTAAACGGAATGAGTCATTTTTATCCTTCGCTTTCAATACAAACTCATCAACACGAGAAATATCACCAATTTCTTCAAGCATTGTTAAACAAGCTTCATTAGCGCCGCCATGTGCAGGCCCCCATAAAGATGCAACACCAGCTGCAATACATGCATAAGGGTTAGCGCCTGAAGAGCCAGCTAAGCGTACTGTTGACGTTGAAGCATTTTGCTCGTGATCAGCATGTAAAGTAAAAATTCTGTCCATTGCATTAGCTACTGTAGGGCTAACTACATATTCTTCTGCTGGTACAGAAAACATCATATGTAAGAAGTTTTCTGCGTAACTAAGGTCGTTACGTGGATAAACAAAAGGCTGACCCATGCTGTATTTATAAGCCATTGCAGCGATAGTAGGCATTTTAGCTATTAAACGATGGGCACTACGTTTACGTTGCGCAGCATCTTCAATATCTAAATCACTATGATAGAAAGACGATAACGCTCCTACTACACCACAAACCATTGCCATCGGATGCGCATCAGGTAAGAAACCTTGGAAGAAGTGTACTAACTTTTCATGCACCATCGTATGATTGGTAATGGTATGTTTAAATTCATCATACTGGGCTTTTGTCGGAGCATTACCATTTAAAAGGATATAACAAACTTCTAAATAATCAGCTTTCTTTGCTAGGTCATCAATTGCGTAACCTCTATGCTGTAATACACCTTTACCGCCATCAATAAAAGTAATTGATGATTCACAAGATGCCGTAGCTAAAAATCCTGGGTCATAAGTGAAATAGCCGTGGCTCCCTAAAGTTCTAATGTCAATTACGTCAGTACCTATTGTACCTTTTAAAATTGGAAATTCACCAACTTCTTTGCCATCAATATTCAGAGAGGCTTTTAATTCAGCCATATTTTTCTTCCCCTATAATTTATATTTGTAAGTTTATATTCTGACTACTTTATAAGTACTTATTAGTAAACTAATTAGGATAAAGTAGCATTGAAAAATCATAATGAATAATTATTCAGTGTTTATAACTTTTCTTAGGTTATTTTAACTGGCAGCATTCTACCCTAAAATCGACTGAAATTGTAAGAGTAATTATACTAAAGTTTAATGCTGCGCAAAAGTTAGCCTAAAAAAGTCACTACAACTCATTAACGTTAGAAGGAAAATTGTAATTAGTTTATATCGGCTATATAATCGAGCGGTATCGTGCTATTAAAATGTCTTAGTTGGCTGGATTTAATAATCAATAATAAGTTTTTATAGATAAGTATCGTATTTTTATTGAAACGTTATCTTTCTCATACAAAAGTATTACTAGATTTTCTTAGCTAATTTTAGTTAATTTAGTTAGAATCATGCTGCTTTTTATTAATGTAATAAAAAGTGGTTACTAGCGAATAATAAAAAGGCAGTACCGTACACTTCGGGAATTATTCTTAATAAATAGTTTGTTTATCAATTTTTTTGATAAACCTGAATAAGAACTCTTTATTAAAGATAGTTCATGAGTAACAATAATAAAAGTTGAAGGCTTTCGAGCTCTTTAGGCAACAATTGTGAAAAAACAACGTCCTGTAAACCTAGATCTAACTACAATAAAAATGCATCCTGCAGCTAATGTCTCTATTACTCACCGTGTCGCGGGAATAATAACGGTATTTGCGATTGGTATTTTATTGCTGACCCTCTCAATCTCACTTTCTTCTGCTGAAGGATTTGCCCAAATTCAAGGTTACCTTGATGGCTTTTTCTTTAAGTTCATTATGTTTGGCTGTCTTTCTGCCCTAACTTTCCATGTATTAGCGGGTGTTCGTCACTTGTTCATGGATTTAGGTCATTTCGAAGAATTAGCCTCAGGTAATACCACTGCAAAATTGGTTTTTGCGCTTTGGTTAGCTATTTCAGCAGTAATAGGAGTTTGGTTATGGTAAACGTCGTCGCATCAGCAGGCCGTAATGGTGTGCATGATTTTATTCTTATAAGAGCCAGTGCAATAATACTTGTACTTTATACTTTGCTAATAGCAGGTTTTTTTGTAGCAACACCGACTGTAACTTTTGAATTATGGCACGGTTTTTTTGCTTGTATGGCTGTTAAAGTTTCTACTGTTTTAGCTTTATTAGCATTATTAACCCATGCAAAGATTGGCATATGGCAGGTTTTGTCTGATTACATTAAACCAGCATTTTTACGTGCAACTTTACAATTCATATTTTCAGTTGTTTTATTAGCCTACTTAGTGTTTGGCTTCTTAACCGTGTGGGGTGTATAAGATGAGCGTTCCAATTCGTGAATTTGACGCCATAGTAATTGGCGCAGGCGGCGCAGGTATGCGTGCTGCATTAGCAATTTCAGAATCAGGCAAATCTTGTGCCTTGATTTCTAAAGTATTTCCAACTCGTTCTCATACAGTCTCTGCTCAAGGTGGCATTACCGTAGCTTTAGGTAATGCTCATGAAGATCATTGGGAACAGCATATGTACGATACAGTTAAGGGCAGCGATTATATCGGCGACCAAGACGCAATCGAATACATGTGTAAGACAGGTCCAGAATCTGTTATTGAATTAGAGAAAATGGGTTTACCTTTTTCTCGCACAGAAGAAGGTAAAATTTACCAACGTCCATTCGGTGGTCAATCGAAAAACTTTGGTGGAGAACAGGCTGCTCGTACAGCAGCTGCAGCAGACCGTACAGGTCATGCTCTACTTCATTGCCTTTATCAACAAAACGTTAAAAACAAAACGAATGTTTACTCAGAGTGGTATGCATTAGATTTAGTTAAAAACAGTGACGGTGCAGTTGTTGGTACAACAGCCATTTGTATCGAAACTGGCGAAATTGTTTACTTTAAAGCCCGTGCAACAGTACTTGCTACTGGTGGTGCAGGTCGTATCTTCGCATCAACGACTAATGCTCACATCAATACGGGTGATGGTGTTGGTATGTCACTTCGTGCTGGCATTCAAATGCAAGACATGGAAATGTGGCAATTCCACCCAACTGGTATCGCTGGTGCAGGTGTATTAGTTACTGAAGGTTGTCGTGGTGAAGGTGGTTATCTTCTCAATAAAGACGGCGAACGCTTCATGGAACGTTACGCACCAAACGCTAAAGATTTAGCAGGTCGTGATGTTGTTGCTCGCTCTATGATGACTGAAATTCGTGAAGGTCGCGGTTGTGATGGTCCTTGGGGTCCACATATCAAGCTTAAACTTGACCATCTTGGTCGTGAAACGTTATACAAACGTTTACCAGGTGTTTGTGATTTATCTAAAACATTTGCTCATATTGATCCTGCAGATGAACCAATTCCAGTTATTCCTACCTGTCACTACCAAATGGGTGGTGTACCTTGTAATGTTAATGGTCAAGCCCTTAATATTGGCGCTGATGGTAAAGAAACAATTGTTGACGGTTTATTCGCCGTAGGTGAAATCGCTTGTGTATCTGTACATGGTGCTAACCGCTTAGGTGGCAACTCATTACTTGATTTAGTGGTATTTGGTCGTGCTGCAGGTAACTTCTTAGGTACTTACTTAAACGAAACACAAAGCGGTACTGAAGCATCTGAATCAGATTTAGAAGCAGCACTTGCACGCACTAATCGTTGGGAATCATCTACGAAAGGTGAAGACCCTGTGCAAATCCGTAAAGATTTACAACAGTGTATGCAAATGAACTTCTCGGTATTCCGTGAAGGTGAAGCAATGGCACAAGGCATGAAAGAATTAACTGAAATTCGTGACCGCCTTAAAGATGCTAAGTTAGATGACAAGTCTTCAGAATTTAATACTCAGCGTATTGAATGTTTAGAACTTGATAACCTAATGGAAACTGCTTTCTGTTCAGCAAAAGCTGCTAACTTCCGTACTGAATCTCGTGGTGCTCATGCACGTCAAGATTTCACAGAACGTGATGATGCAAACTGGTTATGTCACTCAGTCTATACTCCTGAAACGGAAGAAATGTCTAAGCGTGATGTAAACATGAAACCCGTTCACCGCGAAGCTTTCCCACCGAAAGCACGTGTATATTAAGGAGCATTGTAATGAAACAGTTATTTTCGATTTACCGTTATAACCCAGACGTTGATAATGCGCCTTACATGAAAGCGTATGAGTTAGAAATACCTGATGGCTCTGACTTGATGGTTCTTGATGCACTTATCTTATTAAAAGAGCAAGACGCAACATTATCTTTCCGTCGTTCATGTCGTGAAGGTGTTTGTGGCTCTGATGGTTTGAACATGAATGGTAAAAATGGCTTAGCATGTATTACGCCATTATCAGAATTGAAAGCCAAAACGATCGTTTTACGTCCATTACCGGGTTTACCGGTAGTACGTGATTTAATTATTGATATGACTCAATTTTATCAACAATATGAAAAAATTAAGCCATACCTGATTAATGATGCACAACCTGCAGCACGTGAAAACATACAGACAATTGAAGAACGTGATAAATTAGACGGCCTTTATGAATGTATTTTATGTGCTTGTTGTTCAACATCTTGCCCATCTTTTTGGTGGAATCCTGATAAGTTTATCGGTCCAGCCGGTTTATTACATGCCTATCGTTTTTTAATCGATAGCCGTGATACTGCTACCGAAGAACGTTTAGACGGACTACAAGATGCATACAGTGTATTCCGTTGTCACGGTATCATGAACTGTGTTGATGTTTGTCCAAAAGGACTAAACCCAACAAAAGCGATTGGTCATATTAAATCAATGTTGTTAAACCGAGCGGTTTAAGCTCTTTTATTGATTAATATACAAGAATATACAGAGTGTTTTTGAAATCAGCTTTATATGGCTTTTTAAATAATGCTCTGTCATCTGTTTTTAGCGTAACCGTTCAACGCCAATTTCAACGTAAGTGTTAAACGGTTATTTATTTTTATTGCTTAACCTCAGCAAGGAACAAGGCAATGCCAGAAGGTGTAATGAAGGCTTGGTTAGAGTCTTCCCACTTAAACGGTGGCAACATCGTTTATATCGAAGAATTGTACGAATCATACCTAGATAACTCCGCCTCTGTTTCCGCAGAATGGCAAGAAATCTTCGGTCAACTTCCTAAAGTCGAAGGCAGTGAGGTGGAATACCGCCACAGTGCTATCCGTAATGAATTTAGAACGTTAGCAAAGCAAAGCCAAAAGCAAGTGATTGTTTCTGGTGGTGATGCTAAACAAGTTAAAGTCTTACAATTAATCAATGCGTTTAGGTTTCGTGGTCATCAAAATGCCAATTTAGATCCGTTGGGTTTATGGAAACGCGATAAAGTGCGTGACTTACAATTGTCGCATCATGATTTATCAGAGAACGACTTTGATAAAGAATATAACGTTGGCTCTTTTGCTATCGGCCAAGAGACAATGAAGTTAGGTGAGCTGCATAAAGCTTTAAAAGCAACCTATTGTGGGTCGATTGGCGCTGAATATATGCACATGACCTCTACAGATGAAAAGCGTTGGGTACAACAACGTCTAGAGTCTGTTCAGTCACAAGCTAAACTTAGTGTTGAAGAAAAGACTGAAATCTTTAAAGGATTAATTGCCGCTGACGGTTTAGAAAAATACCTAGGTGCAAAATTTCCAGGTGCAAAACGCTTCTCTCTAGAGGGCGGTGATTCACTTGTTCCAATGCTTAAAGAATTAATCAATCGTGCTGGTACTGCGGGCACTAAAGAAGTGGTTGTTGGCATGGCTCATCGTGGCCGCCTCAACGTACTTGTCAACGTTATGGGTAAAAACCCATCTAAATTATTTGATGAGTTCGCAGGTAAGCATGATGAAATACTTAGCTCAGGTGATGTTAAGTATCACCAAGGTTATTCGTCAGACTTCGTCACGCCAGGTGGCAATGTTCATCTAGCGCTGGCATTTAACCCGTCACATCTAGAAATTGTTAACCCTGTTGTTATCGGCTCAGTACGTGCTCGCCTTGATAGACGTAAATGTGATCAAGGTGATTTAGTACTGCCTATTACTATTCATGGTGATTCTGCTATTGCAGGTCAGGGTGTAGTACAAGAAACATTCAA
>JAWSUX010000328.1:0-1969 GCA_033852215.1 Colwellia sp.
ATTAGTTAGTTATCTTATAAAATGGTACCCGGAGCCGGACTTGAACCGGCACGCTTTTCGGCGAGGGATTTTAAATCCCTTGTGTCTACCAATTCCACCACCCGGGCATTGTTATCTAAAAGATAAAGGGAGTTTTTTATAGTAGGTATTGGCAACCTACTTATTCATTTTAATAATTTTTTGGAGCGGCTAACGAGACTCGAACTCGTGACATTCACGTTGGCAACGTGATGCTCTACCAGCTGAGCTACAGCCGCTTTATAAAATCATATATTTTTACTACTTTACTAGGTCTGGCTTTCTTTAGCTTACAGCTAAATTTGGAGCGGCTAACGAGACTCGAACTCGTGACATTCACGTTGGCAACGTGATGCTCTACCAGCTGAGCTACAGCCGCTTCATGAGAGCTTTACTTTTTACTTCCCAACTAAATCACCGCTGAATGGTACCCGGAGCCGGACTTGAACCGGCACGCTTTTCGGCGAGGGATTTTAAATCCCTTGTGTCTACCAATTCCACCACCCGGGCAAAATGGAGGCGGATACCAGAATCGAACTGGTGTACACGGATTTGCAATCCGCTGCATAACCACTCTGCCAACCCGCCATTTTGTCAACGATAAATTTAGCGATATCATTATCAATGGACTTTATTGTTGCTTTTAACTTAAATTGGAGCGGCTAACGAGACTCGAACTCGTGACATTCACGTTGGCAACGTGATGCTCTACCAGCTGAGCTACAGCCGCTTAATTTAAAGCTTAACAATGATAAAATCCTAATAAAACGATTAACAAGATGATGTTACACCAACTTAGCTAAAATCGCTTTACTCGTTGACTCCCTGTCAACGAAAACGCATTCTACATCGAAATATTTTTCAGTCAACCATTTAATAGTTTTTTTAGTTCGAATGCTCAAAAATCGACTTGTTTGTTGTTTTTTTTAACTAAATGTAAAAATAAACAGCGGTATTTACTATTAGCTTTGTGCTAGTCATTTATCCTTTATTTAATTCTGGCCATGCTGCCTTAAAGTAACTCAGCATAGTGCTTACCGTTAACACGGTAGCAACAGCATAAAAAACATAAGAAAGGTAATTAATGACTTCATGTGGTAAGTGAAATAAAATTAATGGAATGTCGTAGTCTGGTCGCCAAATGAGTCCCATAATTCCCAACATTTGTGCTGCCGTTTTATATTTCCCCATATTAGACACGGCAATAATGTCACGTTTGCCGCGCGAAGACATAAATTCTCGCAGCGCACTAATAAATACTTCTCGAGCAATCATAATAATAGCGGCGACCGATATCCACCATGCCTGATAATCTTGAGCAATCATTACTAAAGCAACAACAACCATGAGTTTATCTGCAACGGGATCAATAAAAGCACCAAAAGATGAAGATTGATTTAATTTTCTAGCTAAATAACCGTCAAGAATATCACTGACTGCCGCCAGCCAAAAAACAGCAAAAGCGCCAAAATGACTCCAAGATAATGGTAAGTAAAAAACGATTAAGAATATTGGGATCAGAATGATCCGAAATAAGGTTATTTGATTAGGTATTGTCCACATTTACTTTTCACATCAATGTTTTTCTTTAGTTTACACAAGTTGTTATTCACTTGTCATGCAATGCATCATAAATATTTTTTGCTAAGACTTTACTGATACCCGGAACTTTCTCTAAAGATGCTATATCTGCTTGCATTACTTCTTGTATACCGCCTAAAAACGTTAATAAGCTCTGACGTTTTTTAGCACCAATACCTTCAATAGATTCTAAAACAGATTTTTTACTTGCCTTTTGCCTTTTAGCTCTATGTCCTGCTATAGCAAAACGATGAGACTCATCACGAATATGTTGTATCAAATGCAAAGCAGGTGACGTCGCAGGTAAAGAGATTAACTGGTGACTCCCGCCTAATATTAACGTTTCTAAACCTGGCTTACGCGATTCACC
>JAWSUX010000329.1:0-1196 GCA_033852215.1 Colwellia sp.
CAGTTGCTCTAGCATTCTGAAAGCCTTGTAAACCTGAGTTAAATGCAGATTGAATTTCCATGCACTTCCCCTTTTTAAAACGTTGTTTAAAGCGAAATATATCTCTTTGACTAGCTTAATTATTAACCAATTCGGGGTAAAAGTAAACCAGAACATTATGCTAAGCTGTTCTGGTTTATTTAATACTAGAAATTTTTTACTAGCCATTTACTTAATACTTGATAAAAATCATTAGCATGAGAAATAAATGGTGCATGTGAAGCATCATTAAAAATGTTGTGTTCGCTATTAATAGCAAGCTCACCCACTAAGGGAATAATGCTTTTAGGTACTAAACTATCGTTGGCACCATATAAACGTAAAAAAGGCTGCTTTATTTTGGTCAATTGTTGACGAAAATCGCTGCTGCTTAATAATTGCAGTGAGTTGGTTAAGGTTTGTTGGCTAGGTAACTGATGCCGCATAACTAATTGTTTTATTTCTTTTAAATCTTGACGAATATGGGGACTACCCATTGCTTGTATTTTTAAAAAGTTACTTAACGTTTTTTCAATGTTGTCAGATAATTGCTTATGAAAACCTGTTAATACATGCTGTTTGATACCAGGCCAGTCATTGATGTTTTCACTTTTGTCTTTAGTTATATTTTCAGCAATACTTTCGACAAAACACGGGCTACTGGCTACGGTAATTAAGCCAAGGACTTTTTCAGGATGGCTAAGCGCCATTTTAGTTGCGACTAAACCACCTAAAGACCAACCTAAATACACCGCAGGGCGGTTAATTTCTTTAGCAATATACTGACATATATTGTTCAATGAATAAGGGCGAATATCCATATGACTGTTTTTTCCAAAGCCAGGTAAATCGATCGTTATTATTTCCAATTCACACTGGTTAGTCGTGTTTTTATCATTTAAAAAAGTTTCTATTAAAGGCTGCCAAATACCTGAATTTAGCCCCCAGCCATGGATCAACACCAAGGGAATTCTTTTGTCACTTTTATCTTTCACTGTAATATCACTAGCGCTTTTCATAGGGGATATTGTGGTAAATGTTAAGCTTTCTGCCATGCTTAATTAAATGTCTTAAGAGGAAAGGCGCTAGTTTATACTTTATTGCTACAGACAAAAAGCTCACAGAGCATAAGTTTGAGCAGGAGGTTATTAAGGAGCAGAATTAATGGCATGGATGCA
>JAWSUX010000329.1:1252-8991 GCA_033852215.1 Colwellia sp.
AAGGTGCTTAAGCAATCTTTATTATGTCAGCATTGTTTAGATGATTTACCCTTTTTTAATTTAGATTTACTGCAAGCCAATTTACTTTCTTGGCCAGCAATCTATCGAGCATTACCAAATATTCATTTTGATTGTTTACTTGCTTTAACACCTTATATCAGCCCTGTAGATCACTGGTTACGGCAATTTAAGTATCAAGGACGTTTTGAGTTTTCTACGCTATTTAGCGCTTTGCTGGGTAATATTTTGACTGAGCAGTGGGCTACAGCAGAAAATACACCTGATTTAGTGCTATCAGTCCCCTTACATATGAGTAAATGGCAGGAGCGAGGTTTTAATCAAGCGCACCTTATTGCTGAAAAACTTGCTAAAGCAATAAAATTACCCTATTTACCCTCTGCTTTAATGCGTATTAAAAAAAATGCGAGTCAGGTAGGTAAAACCGGTTCACAGCGTCGGAAAAATTTGCGTAATGCTTTTGCTCTTGCTTCACCGTTACCGGCACAGGTTAAGCATATATTGTTAGTTGATGACGTAGTTACTACAGGCAGTACCGCCAGTGAAATAAGTAAATTGTTAAAAGACTCGGGTATTGAAAAGGTCACCTTGGTGACTGTCTGTGTGAGTTTACCCAAGGCATAAGATCATTTCAGCGGTCCATTATTTTATTGGCACTGAAAATGTTTTGGCAAAAAATAAACTGTTTGCAAGTAATTTTGCACTGCCATACCAATAACCTCGAAAGGCAAGTACATCAGTGGTCGCTATAATACGTCCTTTACCGTAGTTATGGGCAACAATGGCAGCACTATGCGCTAAACGATTTTCTAAGTTTTTATCGGTAAAACCGCTTAATAATGGTGTTGGAGAATACTTTGCTACCGTGATAAAAGGTTGCAGGGGCTGCTCTATGATTAACGTACTATTACGAAATAGCGGCAGAGCTGTTTGTTGATAACCATAAGCTAACGGGTGACTTGTATCGAGCTGAGCTTGAAAAATTGCTCCGGAAATTCTGTTACGACTCGTGAGTATTGCTTTTTTTTGATAACTTAATTCATTATCATCAAATAATGCCTTTATTTGTTCTTTCGATACAAATTCTACGGCTAATAATTTTTCTTCGGCTAACCATTTCGCTCCGCGTTTTTGTCCTATAACTACGCCACCTTGCTTAAGCCAATTTTTTAGTTTTTCGGCAACACCGTTACTGATTTTATTATAATCACCATCGACTAATATAATGTGGCTGTAACGGCTGAGATCTATTTTATTCACATCAGCATGATCAATAATTGATAAGGGAATATGTAAGGTTTCATCAAGGTAGAAGCGCATTTCGCCTGCTTCATACTGCGATATACCTTTGCCGCCTAATAAGAGTGTTTTAGGTGCAGTGAGGTTTTTAAAAGAATTACTGCCTAAATCGATGCCTTGTGTTGTTAGACCTGTAGTAAATGCATGCAGCTTTATACCAACTTCATTACTGGAATTTAGCATAACTTTTTGCCAATTGTCCTGCTTTTGAATGCCAGATAAAATAACTAAGCTGCCAATATCAAAATGATGACTTCTACCCTTTATCACACGAGAAAAACTTTTACTGGCAACTCTTACTTTTATGTCATGTGCGAGTAAATTATTTAAAAGTTTTGGTGTTAAAAAGTCATGCCATTCAAATACGTACGCATAATTATTATGTGTTAAGGCATTTATACTTTTTGATTTGTCTTGAGTCCAGGGTTGTTCTGCTATGCCTAAACCCCGAGTTCGATTGAGAGGATAAGTGCTTATATTCATTGCGAGTGGCAATGTCCAACCAGAAACATCATAGAAAGTATTATCTTCAAAATGTGTTTGTTGATTAAACAGTGCTTTGATTAATCGATATTGTGGCTGGTCTAAGGGTAAATAATAACTATGCTCTGCTTTGAAGGTTTTGTCTTGGAAGTCGAAATCATTTGTTAATGGATAAACCTTAATTTTATGTTGTGCTAACTTTGCCAAAAAAGTATTTAAACGATGGCTGTCTTGTACCTCATTTAATAAATAGCCGTTAAATGTTTCTTTTTCGGCGAGTTTGGTGGCTTGTTGATAAAAGCGTTGACGATAATCTTTTAACTCAGCACTATTTTTCCAAGCACCATTTATTGTGGAAAGAGAAGTAAGCACATGGTTTTGAATACCAAATTCAAAGGTTAATAGGCCGTTAATCGTATCTTGCTGCATACCCCTTGAACTCGCTTGTTCAAATAAAATACCGATGCTGCCATTAATGTCTGGATAGGTTGAACCTTTACCGTAATAAAAATCATCAAATTTTTCTTCGCTGAAATATAAACGCTGTTTTTCATCTAATGCTTTAGCGTGAAAGGTCGCTAATTTAGTGGTTAATGTAATATTCTCTTTTGGTGTTAGTGGATGAATTTGGCTATTGATGCCCGGTTGGAAAAAATAACTGCTATTGGGAGTCATCTCATGAAAATCACCGACAACATGCGGTTGATATCGATGAAAATATTGCATCCTATGCTGACTTTCTTGTTGTGAAAGTAATAACCAATCACGATTTAAATCAAACCAAAAGTGATTAGTGCGTCCTGTTATCCAGCTTTGATGATGTTCCATATGGTTAGCATCATTATTAGGTGCCGAGTTACGAAAGGTACTTACCCAGCTCACAAACCTATCCATGCCATCAGGATTAATGCTTGGCTCAAGTACTATAATGGTATTGGCGAGCATTGTTTTTATATCGCGCTCTTCACTTGCTGCTAAGTAATAGGCCACGATCATTGCTGCATTAGCACCACTAATTTCATCACCATGTGCGCTGTAACCTAGCCAAATTACTAGTGGCTCTGGTGAACTTTTTTTGTACTCTGATTGAATTAACAAGTCACGTTTAGTTAAAATGCCTTTTAAATTTTTTAGATTTTCTGGACTTGAAATAGTGACTAACAGCTGTTGCCTGTGCTGAGCAGTGTTGCCCATATCTGTTAATTTCATTCGGTTTGATTGTTGTGCAAGTTGATGAAAATAGTTAATTAGTTGGTCATGTCTAACATGACGTTGACCTATTTCAAAACCTAAGTATTTGCTAGGTAAAGGGATCTCCGCATTTAATTTGATACCCTTTGGCAAATAATTTTCAACAGGCATCGCTATCGCATTATCATGGTAAAGCACAATAAAAAAAACTATAAAAAATGATAGCGAAATTTGTTTAAGTCGCATTGAAATAACCTTTGATTTAGTCTTCTAATTTATAGCAAATAAAAGCGAAAAAATCATTAGCACATAAGTAAATAGCAGCGTAAAATAGACATACTTGAGTAAATAGGTCGGGTATATTAAAGCTGATTTTTTACTAAATAAATTGATGTTTAAGAAAGAGCAAAGAGAGTTTAAGATGATGATCACTATTTCCGAAAATGCCCAAACGCATTTTGTTAATTTACTTTCGCAACAAGCTGAAGGTACTCATATTCGCGTTTTTGTGGTAAATCCAGGTACAGCCAAGGCAGAGTGCGGTGTTTCTTATTGTCCTCCTGATGCAGTTGAAGCGGACGATATAGAAATAAGCTTTGATGGTTTTTCTGCCATGATTGATAACGATAGTAAGGCTTATTTGGAAGAGGCTGAAATTGATTTTACTACCGATCAAATGGGCTCACAATTAACACTAAAAGCGCCAAATGCAAAATTACGTAAAGTTGCTGATGATGCGCCATTATTTGAACGTGTGCATTACTTTTTGCAAGCGGAAGTTAATCCGCAGTTAGCTGGGCATGGCGGTGAATGCACCTTAGTTGAAATTACCGACGATGGTTATGCTGTTTTACAATTTGGTGGCGGCTGTAATGGTTGTAGTCAAATTGATGTCACAGTAAAAGATGGTATTGAAAAGCAATTGGTTGAATTAATGGGTAATGAAATCAAAGGCGTTAAAGATGCGACTGACCATGAACGTGGCGAACATTCTTATTACTAAGTTACATTTCAACAGTTAATGTATAAGTTACTTGAAAAACTAGGGCAAAATCCACAAGGCAGTTTACAACTGTTTTTATCTGGACTTGGCCTTTTTGTTGTTGCTTTAGTTTTTATGACATTAGGTTATTTCTATCACCATTTATGGCAAGTGGTCGGCATTATCATATTAGTGATTGCTTGTTTTTTAAGTTGTTGGGGTTACCTAGGTCTATTCGCTAATAGGTGGTTAAATATTTTGTATAAAAACAAGACGAATAGTAAACGAGACATATGGTAAATTTTATACAAAACTACTGGCTGACAATTACTTGGTTCTTGTTGGTGATTATTGCTGCTGCATCGTTATGGCCTGCGGAGTTTTTACCGGCAGTACCTGGTAACGACAAAACCCATCATTTTATTTCCTATGCAGCATTAATGCTGCCAACCGCACTTAAAAAGCCGAAACATTGGTTAGCTATCGCATTCGCTTTTTTATTTTTTAGCGCGGCTATTGAGTTAATACAACCTTACGTTAATCGTTATGGTGAATGGCTTGATATGTTAGCCAATACAGGCGGTGTGCTGTGCGGTATTATTGTGGCTAAATTAATAAGACACTTTATTTTAAAACCCGTACGTCCGTTACACTAAATTATATATACCCAAGCCACCTTAAGTCACACAATACAGTAGAGTTAACAGGTAATACTTGATAGGTATCAAACTTGTCTTTTAACATCGTGCTACACTTTTATTACTTACTCTTTATCGTGATTTTTTATGCCTGAAATAACACCTACAGAGCAGCGTCCAGCTCACCACCTGCCAGTAAAGCACCCTGGCAAACGTTTATGGCAAAAAATAATGACCTTTATTGCTTATTTCAGTTTTTTTATGGCTGTAGTTGGAATAGTGGTAACGCTTCTTTATGGTAATGATGTTTCTGCGCCAATAAAAGCAGCGTTAGGGGCAACTACTTTTATCTTTTTTGCTATTGGTGTCGTATTAAAAACAATGGGCTCGACTAGTATTCCCGATTTAACAATAGAGAAAGATTGATGTTAACGATCGCAATGTAGATGAAGACTATTCTGATTGAATATAAACATCAAACCTAGCTTAAATTATTTATGTTGAGCAAGTTCGAAAAACAATGACAATTAACTGTTCAGAGTCGCTAGAAATTTAGCGATTAAAGCGCTATTTTACCTTATTATATTTTTTACTTAGTTATGCGAAACAATTTGCCATGAAACATACTCCTATCGTTTTATTATTGCTCTTATTTCATTTCCCCAGTTTTGCGGCAGTTATTTTACAATATCATCATGTTAGTGAAAGTACGCCAACGAGCACTAGCATTACACCAAAGCAGTTTGAGGTGCATCTACAATACTTAAAAGATCATAAGTTTACTGTTATGCCATTATCTGAGTTAATTGATGGTATTAAAAATAAGCTCGCCTTACCTGATAAAAGTGTCGCCATTACCTTTGATGATGCTTACCTTGATCTACAAACACAAGCTAAGCCACTATTAGATAAGTTTGGTTTTCCTTATACCATCTATGTTAACCCTGCAATTATCACGCGAAACGATAAGAAAAAATCATCACATTATTTGTCATGGCAGCAGTTAAAAGTTATGGCTGATGACGGTGTCATTATTGCGAATCATGGATACGAACACGACTCAGTTGTTCGAGAAGAGAAGGGATTAACTAAAACTCAATGGTTAGCTAAACAAGGTGAATTATTGTTAAAAGCAGAAGCCATTATTAAAGACAAAACAGGACAGAGCTGGCGTTATTTTGCCTACCCTTACGGTGAATATGATGTTGAAATAGAGGATTGGCTAAAAGAACATGACTTTGTTGCTTTTACACAGCAATCAGGCGCTATAGGCTTGGCTACTAACTTAACTAGCGTACCGCGTTTTCCTGCTTCTATGCCTTATGACAAGATTTCAAGCTTACGTGATAAGCTCAATTCATTACCACTGGCCATTAGTTTAAAAGATGAACAGGCAAAAATAATATTTAAACATAAAGAAGTTAAAAGTATTACTTTTACTATTGAAAGTGGTGACTTCTATCAAGCGGGATTAAATTGTTATATTTCAGGGTTAGGTAAACAGCAAACAGTTTGGCATGATGATGAAAGTTTTAGTATTTATTTTACTAAAGACTTACCCGTAGGTCGTGTACGCTGTAATTGCACAGCGGCGAGTATTAGTAAACCAGGTCGTTATTATTGGTATTCTAAACCTTGGTTTGTTTTAAAAGCGGATGGCAGCTGGTATCCGTTGTAACGACACACTGTCATAATGAGTAGTAGCTCACTTATATTAGTATAAATCTACAATTTTCTTAAAATCACTTATTAATTTACCGTTATTAATAACGGGAACTTCACCTATGTTGTGCTCTGGTTTGAAAATAGCAGCTATTCTCCCCGCAGGATTTATTAATACTAACGAAGCACTGTGATCTACTCCGTATATTTTAGCATCACTTTCGGTTGAATTTATTGCGTACATTAAACCTAAATCACGTGAAAATGGAAAAAGCACGTCATGCTCAGCACGTAACGCTTTAAAATTTTTATTAAAATAGTTAATGTATTGACTAAGTTTTTCAATGTTATCTCGCTTAGGATCGGCAGTAACAAAAAGTACTTGGCTGTTTTTAGCAATGGTCGTTAAATCATCATAGATAAAATGTAAATTTTGCAGGGTGGTAGGACAAACATCAGGGCAAGAAGTATAACCCAAAAAAACTAGTGACCACTTAGCTTCAAGTTGCTTTGGGGTGAAGGGCTGATTTTCTTCATCGATAAAAGTAAAGGCTTGGATTTCTCTTGGTTCTTGATAGTACAAAGCATATTCAGGTAAAGGTAGTGGTGTTGATAAATAGCTAAAAGCCACTGCTCCAGCGGAAATGGAAAGCATTACCAGTACACTGTATAAAAATTTATTCATCATAACCTTATGTTATTGGTAGTAAATAATGGTCAAGCAGTAAAATAATAAAGAGTAACATAAGATGCACAATAGAAAATTTAAACGTTGCCATAGCGCTATTTTCATCCGCCGAAAACTTTAACTGCCATGCATAAGCAAAAAATATAAGATTTAAAGAACTCGCCCCAAGCACGTATAACCAGTTGCTCATGCCGACTAAATAAGGCAATAAGCTCACCACAAACAATAATACGGTATAAAGTAGAATTTGTGTCTTAGTAAATTCAACACCATGAGTAACAGGTAACATCGGAATGTTTACCTTGGCATAGTCATTTCTTCTATGGATAGCGAGCGCCCAAAAGTGCGGTGGTGTCCAAGTAAAAATGATCAGAACCAATAATAGTGCATTGCCTGATATTTCATTAGTCATAGCAGTCCAACCTAACAAAGGCGGAATGGCACCTGCTAAACCACCGATAGTGATATTTTGCGGTGTTGCTCGCTTTAAATATAAGGTGTAAACAAAGCTGTAACCGACTAAACCCGCAAGGGTTAAATAGGCTGTTAATGGGTTAACTAGCGCATAAAGCATGACAAACCCGATTACAGCCAAACTCGCCGCAAAGGTGATGGCATTTTGAACAGAGATGCGCCCCTCGGGTAGCGGTCTGTTGTGCGTTCGCCCCATAATAGTATCTATTTTTTCGTCAACAATATGATTAATGGCAGCAGCCGATGAGGACAATAAACCTATGCCTAACATTGCAGGTAAGAGTAATTGCCAAGGTAAACTACC
>JAWSUX010000330.1:0-943 GCA_033852215.1 Colwellia sp.
AACTCACACCAGCATTAAGCATAGCTTTAGAATTACGACACAGTAAAGTTCGCGATGGTTATGAGCGTGCCCGTATAAAAGCCGTTTTATTACATGCAAAAGGTTGGACTATTGTCATGATATCTCAGGCTTTGCTTGTTCACGAAAGTACAATATCTCGCCATATTAAGGACTTTATTGCTGAGCATAAACTTACCCCTGAGAATGGAGGCTCGTTTAGTTACCTCAATGATGAACAAACCAAGCAGCTCATTGAGCATTTGAGCGATGTTACTTATTTTCACACACACCAAATTTGTAGTTATATCCAAACCACTTTTGACGTTAAATACTCCGTATCAGGACTTAATAAATGGCTTCATCAGAATGGTTTTAGCTACAAACATCCCAAAGGTGTTCCCCACAAATTTTGTGCATCTAAGCAAGATGAATTTATAGCTAAGTATGACTCACTTAAAGCTGAAATGACTGAGAATGATGTCTTATTGTTCATGGACGCGGTACATCCGACACAAGCGACTAAAGTGACGTCTGGTTGGATACGTACTGGCGTTGATAAAGTCATTGAAACGACAGGCAGCAGGACACGGGTTAATATTGTTGGCGCAATTAGGTTAGGGTATTTAGAAAATACCGTAACACGACAATATGAGAAAACAGTTAATGGTGAGGCTATCATTGACTTTTTTACTCATATCAAAGAAAAATACAAGTATAAAGCTGTCATTAACCTCGTGCTAGATGGTGCGGGTTATCACCGTTCACATGATGTGGTTGATAAAGCAAGGGAGTTAGGAATAACGCTACATTATTTACCTGCATATAGCCCGAACTTAAACCCAATAGAACGGCTTTGGAAAGTGATGAATGAGCATGCTCGAAATAATAAATATTTTGCAACCGCAAAAGATTTCAGGCGAAGTATAAATCACTTTTTTGATTC
>JAWSUX010000331.1:0-3921 GCA_033852215.1 Colwellia sp.
CATTATCTAAACCTAAGCTCAGACCTAAATTAATGGTAGGGATATTTAATGAATGGACTAAACCTTCAATTAAAGGCACTTGACCACGATACTTTCCGTCATAGTTTTTTGGTTGCCATTTTTTACCACTGCCACTTTTTAAGGTAATCGCTTGGTCTTGTAAAACGCTCGCTAAATTATATTGTTCATAGCGTTCTAAAGCGGCCAAATAAATTGCCGGTTTTATTAATGAGCCAACGGGACGCTGCGCGGTTAAAGCGCGATTAAAGCCGGCATAACCACTCACTCTATCACCTGATAAGGCTCTAATTTCACCACTGTCAATATCGGTGACTATCATCGCAACTTGCAAACTACTCTGCTTCACCTTATTTTCTAATCGTGGTAATTCTTTATTAATTGTTTGTTCAAGTAATTGCTGACTGCGATGTGAAAACCCCGTAAAAACTTTAATGCCAGATTTTTGCATTCTAGTAGGCACTAATTTTTTAATTTCTTTTTGTACTAGTTGTAGGTACGCAGGGTAACTTTGCGTTGCCAAACGTCTATTTTTACGTACCGATAATACTGAACTTGCTGCTTGCTCAAACTCAAGCTCTGATAACATCCGCCGCTCAAACATCAAGCGTAATATTAAGTCTCGTCGTTTTTTTGCTCGTGTAGGATGCCGCCAAGGATCGTAATAACTTGGTCCTTTGACTTGCGCAATTAGTAACGCTATTTGAGCATTACTCAGCTCGTCAACATCCTGAGAAAAGTAAAACTGCGCAGCCAAACCAAAGCCATAAATACCGTTGGCGTAGTTTTGCCCTAGGTAAACCTCATTTAAATAAGCTTCAAGTAACTCATCTTTACTATAACGATGCTCTAAAATAAGCGCCATTAACGCTTCTTTTACTTTACGGCTCACCGTGCGATGATTAGTTAAAAACATATTTTTAACTAATTGTTGCGTTAATGTACTGCCGCCTTGCACTGTGCGCCCTGCTTTTACGTTATTATATAACGCACGTAAAATGCCAAGCGGAGAAATACCTTGATGATGGTAAAACTCTCGGTCTTCAATCAACAACAACGTATCCAATAATTGATTTGGTACGTCTTCCAAAGAAACTAAAAGTCGGTCTTCTTTATTGTTTGGTACTAATCGTGCTAAAAGCTGTGGCTCAAGCTGAATTTTATTTATCGCAATATTATCGCTAAACAACGCACTGATTTTGTTATTGTAAACGTCAATAACAAGCTGTTGACCACTTAATATATCGATGCTTGCATTGGTGCTTGCAACGTCAGTTGGAAAATCAAAGTCGTCTTGAAAAATAACTAAACGATTGGCTGATTGAGCATACTGTTTAGCTACTTTTACACTTGATACTTTTTTATAACCATTAAGCCGTAATGATTGAGCAATAGCTTCAAGGTCAACCTGCTCTCCAATGGTCAACGTTTGTATTTGACCATAAACTTGCACGGGAACTTGCCAACGCTGCCCTTCAAAGGTTTGCTGTACTTTAGCATCGAGATAAATAATAAAAATCCCCAGAGCGCAAGCCCCCGCAAAGGAAATTTTAGCGAATGTAATTAAACTCCAACGTAACCATGTTTGCTTAACATTGACTGGCTCACTGTTGGTTGGCTCACTGTTGGTTGGTTTACTGTTTGGCTGCTTTGTATAGTCTTTTTTCTTTAACATTTTTACCGGTAACCTGTCGCTGATAACTAATTTATTATATGACGTTTAGTTTTATTTGTTGGTTTGGCATTCGCAGGATCATCGGGCCAATAATGTTTTGGATAACGGCTGTTCATGTCTTTTTGCACTGTTTTATAGCTACCTACCCAAAACTGCACAAGATCTTGTGTTAATTGAATAGGTTGTTGCGCTGGAGATAGTAATTCTAACAACAAGGGGATGCTTTGCCCATTACTAACGCCTGATACCTCACCTATGCTTGGTGTTAGCGTTAAACCATAAAGTTCTTGCATGGGTAATGATACTTTAGGTGACTTCTCTTGCCCATAGGTAATAGGGCAATGTCGCCCTGTTGGGCCGATATAGTGGCTTGGCGCAGCTTGTTTTAATATTTGTTGTTGTGAATAAGTTAACAAAGATAACAACATTGCTGAAAAATCTACTTTAGCTAACTGTGTTTTACTTCTAATATCACCAACGAAAGGAGCCAACCAAGCGTCAAGGTTGGCTAATAAATATTTGTCATCAATGCAAGGAAGCTGTAGATGTTTTAGGTAAGTGCTAGCCCATTGCCACTTTGCTTTTAAAGCTAAGTCTTTCGTTTGCCAGGGTAAAAAAACCAAGCCTTTTTTAGCAACCAAATTGCACCACATTTTGCTAATATTAGCCGTAGTTAAAGCCGCCGATACTAATTGGTCACTTAAGATTAACGCTGATAATTTACGTTGTTTTCTTTGCGTGATACGCGCCGTTTTATCATCGTACAACGCTATACTTTGACCGACAATCTGCTCACTAAATAACTGTTCAATATCTGCCAAACTAATACTTGCTGCTAATCTTGCTTGTAATCGCCCTTTAAACTCAGCAATATCAGCAAACACTAAAAACTCTTGTTGTGCGATGATATCTTGTTCATTAACAGAGGCACCCTTGCCGTTAGCGCAAATAAAATTACCATAAGCGCCGCGTGCTTTAGCAACTCGTTCTGGATAAGCACAAGCTAATAACAGTCCTGTTTTTTCTAACGGTAAGGCATTAAATGAAATGGTGTGATTAAAACGTTTCGCTAGCACTGATGCTTGTTTTAACAGTCTACTTGTTATCGTGTTTTTTCTATTGTGATCTTTTCCCGCATGAATTAACAATTGTAACCTATGTTCTATATTGGCATCTAATTGCGCCTGCTCACCTCGAAAAATGTCTCGCTCTTCAAGCATAGCGGCTAACAAACAAGCTAACGAAAGCATTGTGCTTTTATCATCAGAAAAGGTCCGTTTTTCTGCACAGACTAACATATGAGCAAAACGCGGATGACAAGGTAAGTGCGCCACTCGTTCACCATGAGCCGTGAGCATCTGCTTTTCATCGACAATGGCTAAGCTTTGCAATTCTGACCACGCTTGACGCTCCCTTAATTTATCCGGCAACTCCAATAAGGGTAGATCAGCTAAACAATGAACTCCCCAACGCGCCGCTTCAATTAAGGTAGGTAATAAATCGGCTTGTTGAATATCATTAGTACTTTGCTCTGGTCTGCGTTCAAAATCATCTTTAGCGTATAAACGAATACAATGACCAGCCATTAACCTTCCTGCTCGACCCGCTCTTTGTATCGCTGATGCTTTGGCTATATTTTTTTGCAGCAATTTATTAAGTAAACTAGCACTGTCATAAACAGCCACCTTTTCTAAGCCACAATCAATGACTAAATTGATGCCCTCAATAGTCAATGAGGTTTCCGCTATATTGGTTGCGAGTACTATTTTTCTCCGGTGACTCTCGCATGGCGCAATAGCTTGTTGTTGCTCTGCCAACGTTAAATCACCGAACAATGAACACAATAATATATTTTCAGGTAGATGATCAGCAAGACGGTCAGCTAAAAAACGAATATCACTCACTCCGGGTAAAAAAACCAATATAGAGCCTTGGTGATTAACTTGCTGCTTAAGTACATTTAAAACATGCTCCCGCCAATATTGCTGCTTGTTTGGTGCCTGATAACTTATTTCAACAGGGAAGCTTCGTCCTTCACTCGCTAAAAGAACAGCATCGGGTAACGCTTGTTTTAAAAAGGCATTGTCCAATGTGGCTGACATTAACAAAGTCTTTAAATCGTCTCTTAGCTCAGCTTGTACTTCACGACATAATGCAAAAGCGAGATCACCTTGCAGGCTACGCTCATGAAAATCATCAAAAACGACTAGAGCGACGTGCTCTAATTC
>JAWSUX010000332.1:0-8757 GCA_033852215.1 Colwellia sp.
GTTTTTAATGCGATTGCCCTAATACAATATATGCCAGCTATTGACTTCATGCTGCTGACAATGCGTTATTAATGACGAAAAGAGTTCATCTACACTGATTTCTTTTGATACAAGCTTATGGCTAGTCACTGGTGTAAAAGGAATTGTACTAACTAATTTAGGATAATAGGGCAGGTTATTATCTTCATAAGCTTTTGCCCAATCCCAATCAAAAACATATTCGCCCCAAGAGTGTTGCTTGAGATATAAAGGCATAATACCGTCAACCTGCTCATCATTTTGAATAACCATATGATGAGGTTGCCAACCTTGGGCGCAAGAGACTGATTGACTTTCCTCTAACGCCTTAAAAAATTCATAACTTGCTAGTGGGTTTGAGCAAGTATTTAGCTTTTGCCAATCGTTCTCATTGATTTGTGCAAAACTATCAAGAAAGTTAATTTTCACCATAATAGAAGTTATTTGAGTAATTTATTGGCTAAGTTGCTGCTCGACGATAGCAGTTAACTATGCAAGCAGCCAATAATATTCTGGAAATAGTGTGTGTGAAAAAACTTAGCAACAGTCAACAAAAAATAGCTTTTGCTTGTTAACTGCCACAGCAATAACCAGTAACCTGTAACCTGTAACCTGTAACCTGTAACCTGTAAAAACGATAATATCCGCCTAACTATTTAAATAGTTAGATTTTTTATGATAAATGTATAATTGCGCGTTTTAAATTCCATACGACAACTTACTATTGGAATACCTATGAAAAGAGGCTACGCTTAGTAAAGTCGAACATTTTGCTAATATCGCACTGGTCGCACTGGTCGCACTAAATATTTTAAATGGCTGGATACAGCGCCTCTTACCATCTAGCCATTATAAACGGATATAAATGAAAATGACTGAGAATAAATTCTCCCCAAAAAAATCAATTTTTCAAGTATTAAGTAACATTAACAATAACTACTTTTCATCAATGAAAACCAAAAAAAAGATATTAATAAGTTTTAGTATCCCACTTTCATTAATTATCATTATCGCTTTTGTTGTCCATTTTAATATTAATAATTTACTTGCTACCTCTGCTTGGGTAAAACATACCCATCAAGTTATTGCCAGTGCAACTAAGCTAGAAAAGCTCATCCTTGATATGGAAACAGGCGAACGAGGTTTCCTTATTACCGGTAAAGAAGAGTTTTTACAGCCTTTTAATCACGCAGAAAAAGTTTGGAAAGAAAAAATAAATGCTTTAATGGTGTTAGTTAAGGATAATCCAGCACAAGTACAAAAATTAGAAAAAATAGATTTACTGCAAAAATCATGGATTAAAGAAGCGGCTGATATCGAAATAGCATTACGCCACAAGGTAGAAGGAAATAATTCAGCTTTTATTGAGTTACAAGAAGTGATTACTGATAGCCATGGCAAAAAAATTATGGACAATATTAGAGCTGAACTTGCTCAATTTATCGCTATTGAAGCTGATTTAATTATAACGCGAGAACTGGCAGCAGGAAAAGCGGCGTCACTTACTCGCAGCATTGTTGTTTTTAGTACCATATTCGCCCTCTTTACCTCTCTATTAATGGCTTTATTATTATCCAATAATATTATCAACAACCTTAAAAGATTACTTACCAGTAGTAATGAAGTTATTCATGGAAACCTTGATACTCAAATACAACACACTTCAAGCGATGAATTTGGTCAATTAGGCGATTCCTTTAATAAAATGACTTTAGCAATTAAAAGCTCAATAGAAAAAAAAGAACGGGCTATGCAAGCCAAAAGTGATTTTTTAGCAAATATGTCACATGAAATACGCACGCCAATGAGTGGCGTACTCGGTACATTAGCCATGCTTGAAGAAACAGGTTTATCTCCAATTCAAAATGACTTAGTCAAAATCATCCGCTCTTGTGGTGATGGACTTCTCATTGTGATCAATGACATATTAGATTTATCTAAACTCGAAGCAGGTCAACTTACTTTAGAAGAACGTCCATTTAATTTACTCAATAATATTAACGAATGCACATTTTTGCTTGACGCACTCGCCTCAAAAAAAGGCTTAATACTTATTAGTGACGTAGATAAAAATTTACCTGACGCTTATTCGGGCGATATCATTCGCATTCGCCAAGTCCTCATTAATTTATTAAGTAATGCAATAAAGTTCACACAAGAAGGTAAAATTCAATTACAAATAACGTTGGATAAAAAAGAAGGTGATATATGTTATTTGCGGTTTAGCGTCACAGATAAAGGCATAGGTATATCACTCACAGATCAACAAAAACTTTTTAAACCTTTTTCACAAGTAGATAGCTCAACAAGTCGAAAGTATGGTGGTACTGGTTTAGGCTTAACCATTTGCCAACAACTAATAAAACAAATGAAAGGTGAAATTAAAATAAGCAGTGAGGTGAATAAAGGCTCAAGTTTTTATTTTACTATTCCATTAACAGCAGTCGAAATTAATGAGAAAGATAATGTACAAAAACAGCAAAACATCATCAGTAAACAAATGGCTAAAGATAAACCATTATCTATTCTTATCGTTGAAGATAATGCCATTAATCAAAAAATAGCCTTAAATTTATTTAACAAACTTGGTTACCAACCTGACCTTGCTGAAAACGGATTAATCGCCCTAGAAGCAATAGAGAAAGCCAGTTATGATGTCGTCTTTATGGACATGCAAATGCCGGTAATGGATGGCATTGAAGCAACTGAAAAAATCATTGAAAAGTGGCCTAATAAAAGACCTAAAATTATAGCAATGACCGCCAACGTACTTGCACAAGACAAACAACGTTGTTTTGACGCGGGCATGGATGATTTTATAGGTAAACCCATTAACATTGAACATACCATTACAGCGCTTAATAAGTGTTAAGAAAACAATAAGCCATATAAGAGGAGTAACTCTAAAAGTTAATTCAATACAGGGATTACTAACTAGCCAATATTTTCAGTGGCAGTGACAAAGCACCGTTTCCCGTTTGACCTACAAGCCAAATAATAGCACTTAAGCCACCTACAGTAATTACATACCACAAAGCTGAAACAATTTGAGCATATCGATTAAGCGGTAATAATTCACTTAAATGTCGGCGCTTATATTCGAAAAATATTTCAATGCTACCAATAGCCAGTAAAAACCCTAATAACGCTAAACCAAAATAATAGCTAATGTATACGCCTAGTACTGCTCCTAATATACAAGCGACTATACCTACTTTAGAGTTGATTGAAAAAGCAATACTTTTCAGTACGTGTCCACCATCTAAAGGCAATATGGGTAACAAGTTAAATAAATTGAGTAGTGCATTAAATACCGCTAAACCAGCGAGTATCTCTATATCAGTAAGCCAATAACCAACTAAACAAGCGATAGACAGTATTAAACCAAAAAATGGACCCATAATTGAAATAACAATATCTTGCCAGCGGGTATTAATTTTGTCATCGCTAAGCGCTAAACCACCAACAAAAGGAATAAGATAAATACCTTTAGTTTTCAAACCAAAATATTTCATCGCTTTAATATGGCCATACTCATGAAAAACCAAACAAAGTATCAGCGCGATAGCAAATTCAATAGAAAACAACCAACTATAAGCCGCCAAGCTCCCTGCAGCAAAAAGCACTTTAATGACCTTGGCACTTTTCAATAACTTTAAGCCAAGCCCTGCTATACCAATAAAACTAAATTTAATTGGCTGCTTTTCACCTTGCGTGACTTGACGTTGCTCTATAGATTTTTCATTGAGGGTACTTTCATGTTGAAGCTCGTCATTAACGACAAGTTTGAATTGCAGTTCAAAAGGTTGCCAATGTAATGAACCACTTAGCTCAACGTGTAACTCACCCTGTTCACTTTCCAAAAAAAATTGATGTGAAAATGACTCACTATTGGCATTAGCGTCAAGTTGCGAAACACATTTTTCATCCCAGAATAGCTGTTGCCACCCAGCCATTGAACCTTCTAACCGTAATGTTTTACCTAAACATTCTATTTCTAATAATTGCACTTTATGATCTCTGGTAATAAATACGTAAATAACACCTTGCCCGATTATCACTATATTTACTGATGCAGCAAGATTTATCGAATATAATTATAAATCAGCAGCGGTTGCAATTTTCTCTGGTACAACAAGCACAACTAACTTACCAAAGTTTTTTCCTCTTAATTTTATCATGATTACAATGCTTGAGTTAAAATCTCACGACTGATGTCTAAAGTAATATCGCCTTGTTCGCCTAATGCTGTCATACCATGTTGTTGCAATCGTTCAATCAATAAATCGATATCTTTACTACTAAGATCTACGTCAGACAAACGGGTTGGTACTTGCATTTTTTCGAAGAACTCTTCAGTTAAACGGATAGCTTGATCAATACGCGCGTTATCATCACCGTCGGTTATCTGCCAAACGCGTGTTGCATATTGTAGTAATTTTTCACGTTTTTGCTCTCGACGTACTTTCATTACCGCAGGTAATACAATAGATAACGTGCGCGCGTGGTCAATACCAAAAGCCCCTGTTAATTCATGGCCTATCATATGAGTTGACCAATCTTGTGGCACACCTGCCCCAATAAGGCCATTTAACGCCATGGTTGCCGACCACATGATATTGGCTCTCACTGCTAAGTTATCTTTAGTGGCGGGTAATAACGCTTTGGGTCCTTCTTCAATCAATGTTTGCAATAAACCTTCACTGAAACGGTCTTGCACTTTGCCGTTCACACTGTAAGTTAAATACTGCTCAATAGTATGAATAAAGGCATCAACAACACCATTACCAATTTGACGATCTGATAACGACAAAGTCACACTTGGGTCTAAGACTGCAAATAGTGGGCGAACTAAAGGGCTAGAGAAAGGCAGTTTATTACCCTCTCGAGTTACTACAGAATTACCATTACTTTCCGAGCCTGTCGCTGGTAAAGTTAGTACTGCACCAATAGGCAATGCTTCAGTTATCTTTTGCTGTTTAGCAAGAATATCCCAAGCATCATCGCCTTCATATAGTGTGGCTGCAGCAATAAATTTAGCGCCATCAATAACAGAGCCACCACCAACGGCAAGTAAATAATCAATTTTTTCTGCTTTGATAGTAACCTGAGCTTTCATCAAAGTGTCATAGGTTGGGTTTGGCTCTATGCCCGAAAACTCAAACCAAGTATGTGCAGTAAGCGCATCACTCACTTGTTGATACACGCCATTACTTTTAATTGAACCGCCACCATAAACCACTAAGACTTTTGCGTTTAAAGGGATTTCTTTTGCAAGCACTTCAATTTGTCCTCTGCCAAAATGAATATGCGTCGAGTTTTTTAAATTAAAATTTAACATGTTGAATCTTATTTTTATCTAAAATTGATTAGCTAGTATATGCCTAAGAAATCACATGAACAATACAGATAAAAATGCCCTAAAATATTTTAGGGCATGAAGGTATTAATGAATACCTAATAACGTCAAATAACACCTTGTATCACGGATAAATGCCATGCATTCAAAAATACAACGTAGCAACAATTATTTTTGCTAAACGCTACTAAAAGCGAATAGCCTTCATACTATTATTTTGTTTGCTCACCGATTTCAAATCCAAATCCTCGCATCCAAGATTCTGCAATCGCTTTTGCTTTTGGCTCTAATGCATTCAGCATAGCTTGGTACTCTTTATAGTTAAATTTTTTGTTCGAGCTATCTGTTATCTCATCAAATTGAATGCGCGTTTTTTGCTGTTTATCTTCAACGTTACTCCATCGAGGCCAGTGAGGTAATCCCCAGAAAGCATTGGGGTTTCCTGTATCCATAAAGTGACCTAAATAGGTCATAAATTGATTGGACAACCGTTCACGACTGATTTTATTCTCCTCGTTCCAGGCGTATTTATGCGGGTTATCTTTACCCGTAATAAAATTACCAAATAGGAAAGGCAAATCTAATGTGTGCATGGCTCCTAATGCTTGATCCCAAGGTGCAGGTACATCGTCCCAGTTCATGTCATAGCGATATACGTTAGGGTTATTTTTGTGAACACTGTTTACTTGCAAGTCAGTATCTAAATTCCAAGCATAAGTGAGTACTTTCTCGATTGAATTGAAGTTTGCAATATAAGCAGGAGCGATGATATCCGCTACGGATAGTGTTGCAGGTTCAGCATTTATTTGTTGCCACAAGAATGGATCACTTGCACCTTGCTTAGCGTTAAACATTCCGCCAAAAGCCGCTAAAACATAAGTCATTTCATTTTTTGTCGACCCAATAATCATAGGTACTTTGTGGGTGGCTCCCGCGTCGACTGCATCTGGACCTATTTCAGATAGAACGTATCCGTCAATAAAGTTATAAGGGACACGGGTAACGGTACTTGCAAGAACTTTAGCGGGTACAGTGCGCATAAAATTGGCAACCCAAACATCGCCTTTAGAGAGTCTAAGTGCCGCAGCAGCGGTTAAGTCCGAGGCTTTTCCAAGGGAAACTAATAAGCCATCTACACGCGAATCGCTAAGTACCTGCCCTTTTTTTGCTGTTATTCCTCTTGGTGAGCCAGCAGAGCATAAGGCACGGTGAAAAAGGTTTTCAGCTAAGGGGGAATGCAGTAATCCCCAAACACTTATGCAAGCTGCAGAATTACCCGCAATAGTTACTTTGTCGGGGTTACCACCAAATGTCTGAATGTTTTTCTGAATCCAGTCAAGGGATTTAATCATATCCAGAAGAGCGTAATTTCCCGAAGCATTTGCTAAATTTCCGTCATCGGCAAATGAATTAAACATCCTGCCCAAATCACCTAAACGATAATTAATTGAAACGACAATGGCATTGGTTTTTGAAGCGAGGTGAGCACCGTTGTAAATCTCAGAAGAGCCGCTACCTCGAGTATTTGATCCTCCATGAATCCATAACAATACGGGTAACTTTTTACGGTAATTATTAGGCCGCCAAACATTGACAAACAAACAATTTTCGCTACCAATGACTGTACCGAATTCTTCTGGGTTATCGGTTCCCCACATGGTTCCCCCTTGTATACATATTGAGCCAAACTCTGTCGCGTTATGAACCTTTTCCCAAGGGGTAATATCTTGTGGGGCTTGCCATCGTAAATTTCCTACGGGCGCTGCAGCGTAAGGTATTCCTTTAAAAACGTGCGTATTGTAATTATCCGTGGTGCCCTGAACCATGCCATTGTCAATGGTTCTTAGTAAAGAAGCATCGTATCCCCAAAACATACTTGCGTATGCTGATGTTAGTACTATGACAAAAAAAACAATTATCTTTATTGATAATAATTTTTTGATTAAATTCATATTGATCTCCGAACATACGGTTTCTGTAATAAAATTTTTATTATTCTTGCATGGTTAAACACACCATTTTTTTCAAAATTCATTTTCTGCTTTGATAATATCAGATTAGCTTTCAAAGCCTGATAAAACCAATTTACGCGCAAGAAACGCGAACTTTCCTAACGGGTTAGCACTAACATACTTAAATTATCTCTAACCAATTATTAAGCTCAAACGTTTACGCACTGTACAATCGAATATTTGGCTAGCCAAAAAGCGCTAATTAAGGGAAAATTGCATATCTATCACTAAGAAAGTGGTGCACTTCGACTTAGCTGTTTTCAGTTAATTATACTCACCCAGTTAACTAAATAATTTATAACAAGAATAAATATCATGCATGCAAAAAGACAACTTAGCAAAGAAGACCTTAGAAAAGACAAGCCAACTCGACATGAATACTTAACTAAGCCAAAAATTCCTTTGGTCGTGGTATTAGATAATGTCACTAATAGCTACAATATAGGTGCTTTTATTCGTTTGGCTGATGCTTTTGCTATTGAAAAAGTTATTGTTTGTGGCGCACTTACGATTTCGGATAAAAAGTTAAAAAAAGCCTCAAGAAATGAAGCGAAATGGGTCTGCGTTGAATATAGTGATAACACTACCTCAAGCTTACAAGGTTTATTAGATGAGGGGTATACGGTTTACAGTGTTGAGCTATGCCATGAGTCTGTTGATTACAGTAATGTTACTTACCCCTCTCCGTGTGTATTAGTCTTAGGTAATGAACGTAAAGGGGTGAGTGAAGCCGCATTAAAATTAAGCCATCAACAAATACATATCCCAATGTTTGGCATGGGCAACTCGCTAAATGTTTCAACCGCTGGCGCGATTGTTTTAGCCGAATGCGCTAATCAGATTAGAAAGAGTATTATAAGTAACTGCTAGATTAATTTATTCAGTGAAATCTAGTTAAATTATAGGCATAAAAAAACCGACTACATTGTCGGCCTATTTAGTGATATCTATTTAAAACAAAAAGTATTGGTAGCCGAGGACGGACTTGAACCGTCACTCTCGAAAGAACCGCATTTTGAATGCGGCGTGTCTACCAATTCCACCACTCGGCCAATACTTTTGCTTTATTTTCAAACTTTAGACTGTCTTGCAAAGAATTTTAAACCATTGTGCTCACCAATCCCGCAATACACTGTCTTTAGCTATCAGCCAAAGAGGGAGGCATTATACGAAACTTATTGCAGTAAGCAACAAATTTTTATTAGTTTGTGAGCCTTAGACATCAAATGTCGTTTATTTGTGCAGTAGTCCCTACTTTTGCCGTAAGTTTTATAAAATATAGGCTGATACTCAATAACAGTCGCTTGTTATAAATAGAGTTAGTCATTATAAATAAGGTCGCGGGTAATAAAAACGATGTTATATACT
>JAWSUX010000333.1:0-10249 GCA_033852215.1 Colwellia sp.
GTAAAGCGGAAGTGGTTAAAACTGGTAAAGATATTACTTTACTTGCTTGGGGGGCTCAAATGGAAGTTATTGAAAAAGCGGCCGTAATGGTTGAAAGCGACGGTGTATCTTGTGAAATAATTGATCTTCGGAGCATTTTACCTTGGGATGTTGATACCATTAGTACTTCAGTAATGAAAACAGGTCGTTTGCTTATCAGCCAAGAAGCACCATTAACAGCAGGTTTTGCTAGTGAAGTCGCTGCAACGATACAAAAAGAGTGCTTTTTACATCTTGAATCGCCGATAGCGCGAGTTTGTGGTCTAGACACACCTTACCCATTAGCACTAGAAAAAGAATATATAAGTGATCACTTAAAAGTGTATGAAGCGATTAAAGAAAGCGTGAACTTTTAAATATCGCCCAAGATAGGATTAAAGTGTATGAGTATTGATTTTATATTACCTGATATTGGTGAAGGCATTGTTGAGTGTGAACTGGTTGAATGGCTAGTTAAAGAAGGTGAACTTATTGTTGAAGATCAACCAATTGCAGATGTAATGACAGATAAAGCTTTAGTGCAAATACCTGCAATGCATAATGGTACAGTTGAAAAACTATATTACAAACAAGGCGATATAGCTAAAGTTCATTCCCCGCTTTTTGCTATGCGGGTTACAGGTGATAATAGCACTGTTCAAGAGGGGGGGGAGCAACCACCAGTGGTAAATGATAAAGCTCAATCGATAAATGAACATGCGTCAGATACGAATGAAAAAGCTAAAATGGAAAAAAATATACAACCAGTACTGACTACTATTGATAAGCATAATAATAGTAAAGTATTAGCTAGCCCAGCAGTTCGTCGTGTTGCGAGAGAGAAGGGGGTTAATATTGTTAATGTTGTTGGTAGTGGTATAAAAGGTCGCGTATACAAAGATGATGTTGTTGCTTTTAGCCAACAGGCTACTGCTGTACATATTAATGATGCGCAAACAAAAGTTAGCAATAGCGCAAGTAAAACTATCGTTGAGCCTATTCGTGGCATTAAAGCCATTATGGCAAAGGCAATGCAAAATAGTGTTAGCACGATTCCGCATTTTACCTATTTTGAAGAAATTGATGTGACTGAACTTATTGCTTTACGTAAAGAACTAAAAGAAATGTATGCCAAACAAGGTATTAAATTAACGATGCTACCATTTTTTATGAAAGCTATGTCATTAGCGCTAAAAGAATTTCCTATAGTGAATAGTCAAGTCAATGAAAATTGTTCTGAATTAACCTATTTTAATGATCACAATATTGGTATAGCTGTTGATTCAAAAAATGGCTTATTAGTGCCTAATATTAAACAAGTGCAAACGAAGTCTATTTTAGATTTAGCTAAAGATATTACTCGTTTAACTGATGATGCTCGTAGTGGTCGTGTTGCGGCAACGGATTTAAAAGGTGGCACTATTACTATTTCTAACATTGGCGCTATTGGTGGCACGATGGCTACGCCTATTATCAATAAACCTGAAGTAGCAATTGTTGCCTTGGGTAAATTACAAAAATTACCGCGCTTTAATATACAAGGAGAAGTTGAAGCTCGAAGTATTATACAGGTCAGTTGGTCAGGTGATCATCGTATTATTGATGGCGGAACGATTGCTCATTTTTGTAATTTATGGAAATCGTTTTTAGAGAAGCCAGCGAATATGTTAGCACATCTAAGTTAGTAGTTATTTAATCGCCAGCGATATAAAGTGATTTCAAAAACTCAGTAGGTGCTATGTTTCAGTTAACGTTACTAGCGTTTTTACTTTATAAAACTTGACCAAGGTAAGTTAAGTACGCTATTTTAATATTAAGTTCAAACGCCTGTTTAAACTTGGCGTTTGTAAAATATTTGTTCTATTTAGTACATGATTTATTGCAGTGCTGTTTCAGGAAAAAGAGAAAAGAAGTATGACTACAAAAAATAAAATACTAGATGCTGCAGAGAATCTTTTTGCCGATAAAGGTTTTAATGGTACATCTCTTAGAGAGATAACGGGCGCAGCAGGCGTTAATTTGGCAGCAGTTAATTATCATTTTGGCTCGAAGAAAGAATTAATCAAAGCAGTTATGTCGCGCTACATGGATGAATTGTCACCAGAGTTGGAATCAGCACTATCTTTATTGTGCCAGGCGGAAGCTAAACCGAGTTTACATGAGGTTTTTTCTGCTTTTGTTGAGCCGCTATTAAGCTTATCTAACTTTAGAGAAAATGGTACCAGTAATTTTCTGCAATTATTAGGGCGAGGTTATACGGATAGCCAAGGTTTTTTACGCTGGTTTTTAACCACTCAGTACCCTAATGTGTTCTCTTACTTTACTCAAGCTGTACATAAAGCTTACCCCGAGCTAACGACTGAAGAGATGTTTTGGCGTTTACATTTTACTATGGGAACTGTCGTATTTGCTATGTCTTCAAGTGAAGCGTTGATTGATATTGCTCAAAATGATTTTGATAATCAGTTAACTATTGAAGCCGTAATCCATAAGGTTATTCCTTATGTCGCCGCTGGCGTTGCTGCTCCTATCATTAAATAAAAGCTTGAAGCGGTAAGAAAAATGTAGCTTCACCTTACCGTTTGATTTTTATAGTTTGGCTTTACGGCTTTACGGCTTTACGGCTTTTTAGCTATCGCTAATCTATTTAGTAACACTAAAAGAAAAATCAAGCTGTATGTTGCATACACAACAATCATCCATTGCGGCATGCTATAACCTAGGAACTGCCAACTTATTTCGCCACAATCTCCCGTTGCTTCGAATAAAAAGGGAATCCATTCATGCAACGGTGCCCAGCTAGGAAAGTTAGGAATAAATTCACAACTAAAAAAAAGAGAGCCGTTATTACTTTGCATTTCAACATGCTCAATTGCTAATAATCCCCCCCATATAGCACCCGTGCCCCATAAAATATAAGCAACGACCCGCGCAAGCCATAACTTGTTTCCTGTCGCGCCAATAAAACCTGCTAGTATAATAGCGCCAATAGCAAGGCGTTGATAAACGCACATTATGCAGGGTTTTAAATCTAACGCATATTGAAAAAATAAAGCACAAAGCTCTAAACCGAGAGCTGAGCCAGCTAATAATAACCAAGCTTTATTGTTTGTAGTTACATCACTGAAAAATTTCATTAAGTTTCCTTGGTATATAATTTTTATTATATTTGTCGTATAAAAAAAGCTTCTAAAATAGAAGCTTTATTCTATTACGCTAAAAAATCTTAATGGTTTTTTAGTCGCTTTTAAATGTTTTTTTAAATAAAAGTGTAACGAATTAATTTATTAATAAATGCACATAAATACTAGCAGCGTAACCTAAGGCAATAACAGGCATCCATTTTAAGTGGCTGAAAAAAGTATAATAACCACGTGCTTGACCCATTAATGCAACACCTGCGGCCGAACCAACCGATAACAAACTACCGCCAACACCAGCTGTAAGGGTAACAAGCAACCATTGGCTATGAGACATCTCCGGGTTCATGGTTAATACAGCAAACATGACCGGGATGTTATCAACAATAGCAGATAAGATACCTACTAAAATATTTGCATTAGTAGCACCTAGCTCTCCATACATAAACTCAGACACCATACCTAGGTAACCAATGTAACCTAAGCCACCTACGGCTAATATTACGCCGTAGAAGAAAAACAATGTATCCCACTCTGCTTTTGCAATTTTATCAAAAATATCAAAATTATCTTTAATTTGATGGCCTGTTGGCATATCTGATTTATCAATTTCACCTTGGCCAGATTTGCGAATGTAGTAACCAAAGAATTTCAAGTAAGCCAAACCTAACATCATGCCAAATACTGGTGGTAAGTGTAAGAAATTATGGAAAGATACTGCGGTGATAATCGTTAAGATAAACAAACCTACAATGGTTAAACCACCTTTTTTAATTGGTATTATTTCACTTGAGTCTGTCGTTGGCTTACCTGCAGGTAAGAAAAATTGCATGATAAATGCAGGAATAATATAGTTAACAACAGAAGGTAAGAATAAAGCAAAAAATTCAGTAAATTGAACCATACCTTTTTGCCAAACCATTAATGTCGTGATATCGCCAAATGGGCTGAAAGCACCACCGGCATTTGCCCCGACAACAATATTAATACAGCTCATCGCGATGAATTTAGGTTCATCTTTACCTACGGCTAATACAACTGCGCACATGATCAATGCTGTAGTTAAATTATCGGCAATAGGCGAGATAAAGAAAGCTAAAATTCCCGTTAACCAAAAAAGAGCCTTATAACTAAAACCTTTTTGCACTAACCAGTCACGAAGTGCATTGAATACATCTCGCTCTAACATAGCGTTGATATAGGTCATGGCGACTAACAAAAAGAAGAATAACTCTGCATATTCAAGGAAGTTATGACGTATAGCAACTTCAGCAGCATGTGGCATGCCTTGTGAAGCATAGAAAGCGGCAATTAATATCCAAATAAGCCCTGCTGCAAGCAAGACCGGTTTTGACTTTCTTAAATGTAACTGCTCTTCTAGGATAACCAAAGTATAAGCTAAAACAAAAATAGCAATCGCGGTATATCCAATCCAATGGTCTGTTAAATTAATGGTTTGATGTGCCGCATCAGAAGCAAATGCCATGCTTGGAAAAAGCACTGCTGTTAATGCGAGCAAAATGAATGAAAGTGGTTTCATATTATTCTCTAGTAGGCTGTAAGTAAGTGATAATTATTTTGTTGAATATTCTAGCAAGTTTTGAACAAAATGACACAATAAAGACCTTGAAATTAATTAATTTTATTGATGTCTATCATTGTTATCTTTTCATAAGTATGTTTGAACGGCTGACGTCTATTTACTTACCAGAGCTAGCCCTTGTGTAGATAAAAACTTCTGGTACAATCAGTTGATAATTTCACTACTATCACATAGTTAAAATTAGGTAAGTATAGTCAATGGTTATTAAAGCTCATAGTCCAGCAGCTTTTGCTGAACAATATATAGTTGAATCTATTTGGAACGGTGGTTTTCCACCTAGCTCTATTTTACCCGCTGAGCGAGAATTATCAGAGCTTATTGGCGTAACGCGCACGACACTTCGTGAAGTATTGCAGCGTTTAGCTCGTGATGGTTGGTTAACTATTCAGCATGGTAAACCGACTAAAGTGAATAATTTCTGGGAAACTTCTAGTTTAAATATCCTTGAAACATTAGCACAATTAGATCAAGAAGGTATCCCCGATCTTGTTGACAATTTATTGTCAGCGCGTACCAATATTAGTGCTATTTATATACGTGGCGCATTAAAAAACAACCCTGAAAAAGCAATAGCATCATTGCAAACTTATATCGATATTGAAGATACAGGGGAAGCTTTTGCTCAGTTTGACTATCAATTAAATAAAGACCTAGTTGTAGCTTCAGGTAATTCTATCTATTTATTGATTCTTAATGGTTTTAAAGGGTTGCACTCCCGTATAGGTCGTTTATATTTTTCTCATCCTAAAGGGCGTGAAATATCTCGAAATTATTACCAAAATTTAATTGAACTTGCTCATAATAAAAAGTTTGATGAAGCTATTTTTGCTGTACGTAAGTACGGAGTAGAGTCAGGAAAACTTTGGGCAGAGCTAAAAACTGACGTATTAAAAGAACTGTCAGAAGACTAAGCACTAAACCTTTGAAGTCTTTCTCATGTCACTGACCATATAAAGACGATATTATTCGTCTTTTTCTTTTTTAGGACATTGTGCAATAACCTCATCATTTCCTGTGGTATTTTCTTGCACTATTTTTACTTTAAAATGCCATAAATAATGTAAATGCTTTAGTACTTCTTCCTTTGAATCTCCAAGCTCTATGCCATTGTGCGGCGTGTATCTAAGTGTCAGCGCTCTATCACCATCAATATTGGCATCAATTATTTGAATGTTTACTTCTAAATTACTTAAATTATATTGATTAGCGAGATTCTGACGTACTTTCTTATAACCTTGCTCATTATGTATTGCACCTATCTCAACATAGTTATTATCGCTATCATCATGAATATGAAAAAATTTAAAGTCACGTATTAACTTAGGTGATAAATATTGACTAATAAAACTTTCATCTTTGAAGTTTTCCATTGCAAAATGCACTGTGTCTAACCAATTGCTACCCGCTATTTCGGGAAAATATTCTTTGTCTTCCTCTGTGGGATGTTCACAAATACGACGAATATCGATAAACATATTAAATCCCAAGGCATAAGGATTTATGCCTGAGTAGTATTTACTATTATATTCCGGTTGTGCAACAACATTAGTATGGCTATGTAAAAACTCTAACATGAACTTATCGGTAACTAAGCCCTCATCATACAAGTGATTTAAAATAGTGTAATGCCAAAAGCAGGCCCAGCCTTCATTCATTACCTGAGTCTGTTTTTGGGGATAAAAATACTGAGAGATTTTTCTGACTATTCTAACTATTTCTCTTTGCCAAGGTTGTAATAGCGGTGCATTTTTTTCAATAAAATAAAGGATATTTTCTTGGGGCTCAGAAGGAAATTTATATTGATGTTCATTATCCTGCGTATTTTTCTTAGGTAAAGTACGCCATAATGCATTTACTTGTGATTGCAAGTATTCCTCTCGTTCTGTTTGTCTTTTAAGCTCTTCATCAAGTGATATTTTTTGTGGGCGTTTGTATCGATCTACACCATGGTTCATTAAAGCATGGCAAGCATCAAGCGTAGCCTCTACTTCACTGATACCATACTTTAACTCGCAATCAGCTATATAGTTTTTTGCGAACAGTAAATAATCAATAATAGAGCTCGCATCGGTCCATGATTTAAATAAATAATTACCTTTAAAAAACGAATTGTGGCCATAACAAGCATGCGCCATAACTAGCGCTTGCATTGGCATGGTATTCTCTTCCATTAAGTAAGAAATACAAGGACTTGAGTTAATTACAATTTCATAAGCGAGTCCCATTTGGCCTCGTTTATAGTTTTGCTCTGTCTGAATGAATTTTTTACCAAAAGTCCAGTGGTTATAACCTATTGGCATACCAACACTTGCGTATGCATCCATCATTTGTTCGGCAGTAATTACTTCAATTTGGTTGGTATAAGTATCAAGACGATAAAAATCAGCGACGCGTGAAATTTCATCTTGATATTGCGTGAGTAAATCAAAGGTCCAATCGGGAGTATCATCAAGGTGAACCCTTTTTTGGTTTTTTATCTTCTCTGGTTGTTGTCTTTTTTCTGTATTGGTTTTTATAGTCATATAGCCACCTTTTTATTTATTGTGCTTATTACGATGCCTATGCAGCACTTTTATTGTTCTTCTTAAATAACTCTCTAAATACGGGGTAAATATCAGCGACTGATTTAATATGTTGCATAGCAAAGTTAGAGTGTGACTCTTCAACCCTATGATAATGTTGCCACAAAGTTTGGTGTGCTCTTTTGGTGATTTCTATATAACTAAAATAGCGGCTTTTAGGTAAAATTTGTTGTTCTAATAATGATTGGCACTTTGGTGAATCATCAGCCCAATTATCGCCATCAGAAGCTTGTGCACCGTAAATATTCCATTGGCTGTCATTATAACGTTTGTCTATTATGTCATTCATTAACTCTAACGCGCTTGATGCTATAGTTCCGCCAGTTTCTTGAGAATAAAAAAACTCATGCTCATCAACTTCTTTTGCTTGAGTATGATGACGAATATAAACCACATCAATGTTTTTATAAGTACGACTCAAAAAGAGATAAAGTAAAATATAAAAACGTTTGGCCATCTCTTTGGTTGCTTGATCCATAGAGCCTGAAACATCCATTAAGCAGAACATAACAGCTTTTGACGTGGGTACTGCTTGTTTAGCATAATTTCGAAAACGTAAATCGAAAGTATCAATAAAGGGAACCTTGGCAATTCTTCTTTTTAATGCATCAATTTTTTCTTGTTCATCACGCTCTTCTTGAATGTGATCATGTTTATCATTAACTAAATCACTTAGATTTTTCTCTAACTCTTTTAGTTGTTTTCGTTTTGATGCTGTCATCGCTATACGGCGAGCAATCGAGCCTTGTAATGATTTTACAATATCAATATTTGAAGCGACACCTTCAGCGCAATAACCACTGCGTACGGTTTTATACTCAATGAGTTTATCTAATTGATTTTTCTCTAAGTTAGGTAACTCTAAATCTTCAAAGAGTAAATTTAAATATTCTTCTTTTGAAATAGAAAAACTAAATTCATCTTCTCCTTCACCACTATCACTGGCGTCACCTTCTCCAGAGCCTTGTCCTTGTTGCTGCTGTGGTTTAGGCATACGATCACCGGTAACAAATTGATCATTACCAGGGTGAACTCTGTCTTTAATACCACCGCTACCTTGGTGAAAAACGGGCTCAGAAAGATCTTTTTTCGGAATGATAATATTTTCACCCGAATTTATATCAGTTACACCACGTTGATTAATGGCGTCTTCAACAGATTTTTTTATCTGGTTCTTATAACGCCGTAAAAAGCGCTGACGATTTACAGTACTTTTATTTTTACTGTTCAATCGTCGGTCAATAAAGTTAGCCATAGTTTCTCCTTACCTCTTTACTTGCATGCTTTTGCTAAAGCGCGAAAACTTACTTTAGGAAGAGATACTACTAAGAAGACTTTCTTACGCGTAAATACCATTCAGACAGCAACCTAACTTGTTTCTGTGTATAACCTTTAGTCATCATGCGCTCAACAAAATCATCATGTTTTTGTTGATCATCTTTGGATGTTTTTGAGTTAAAAGAAATAACAGGCAATAAGTCCTCGGTATTTGAAAACATTTTTTTCTCAATAACGGTGCGAAGTTTTTCATAACTAGTCCATAGTGGATTTTTACCGTCATTATTAGCTTTTGCTCGCAGAACGAAATTAACTATTTCATTTCGAAAATCTTTTGGATTACTGATGCCTGCAGGTTTTTCTATTTTCTCTAATTCATCATTCAATGATTGGCGATCAAATAGTTGTCCTGTTTCAACATCTCGGTATTCTTGATCTTGTATCCAAAAATCGGCATAGGTAACGTAGCGATCAAAAATATTTTGCCCATACTCGGAATAAGACTCTAGATAAGCGGTTTGAATCTCTTTACCAATAAACTCAATATAATGTGGTGTTAAGTAACCTTTAATAAATTCTAAATAACGCTCAGTAATCTCTTTGGGTAATTGTTCTCGCTCTACCTGTTGCTCTAAAACATAAAATAAATGCACAGGATTTGCTGCAACTTCCATGCTGTCAAAGTTAAAAACTCGTGACAATATTTTGAATGCAAAACGTGTTGATAAACCTGACATACCTTCATTCATACCCGCATAATCTCGATATTCTTGATAGGACTTTGCTTTCGGGTCGGTATCTTTTAATGTTTCACCATCATAAACACGCATTTTTGAATAAATACTAGAATTATCAGGATCTTTTAAGCGTGACAATACTGAAAATTGTGCGAGGATCTCTAAGGTATCAGGGGCACATTGAGCTGTTTTCAATTCACTATGTTCAAGTAATTTTTTATAAATATTAACTTCTTCTGTAACACGCATGCAATAAGGAACTTTAACAATATAAACACGGTCTAAAAAAGCTTCATTATTTTTGTTGTTTCTAAATGTTTGCCACTCTGATTCATTGGAGTGAGCCAATAAAATACCATTAAAGGGCAGGGCAGAAAGGCCCTCTGTTGGGTTGTAGTTACCTTCTTGTGTTGCAGTTAATAATGGGTGTAGCACTTTTATTGGTGCTTTAAACATTTCAACAAATTCCATCAAACCTTGGTTTGAACGACATAAAGCACCAGAGTAGCTATAAGCATCAGCATCATTCTGTGCAAAATGTTCAAGCTGTCGGATATCTACTTTACCGACTAAAGCTGAAATATCTTGGTTGTTATCGTCACCGGGCTCTGTTTTGGCAATCGCTATTTGATCAAGAATAGATGGGTAGACTTTAACGACTTTAAATTTAGCTATATCACCTTCAAATTCATGTAAACGTTTAGCTGCCCAAGGTGAAATAACATTATTTAAATAACGCGCTGGGATGTTGTATTCTTCTTTTAATATTTTGCCATCAGAATTAGCATCAAAAAGGCAAAAAGGGTGATCGTTAACGGGGCTACGCACGCCGTTTGCACTTAATACATAAATAGGCTCTTGCTGCATAAGTGCTTTTAGTTTTTCAGCTAA
>JAWSUX010000034.1:0-1782 GCA_033852215.1 Colwellia sp.
CATCCGCATAACCCTGTGCAACGGTGTAATCAGAAGTTCCGTGAACAACAGAAGTTAACTGTGTAGCGAAATCGCCTTGGTTACCGTCGTCTGCAAAACCTAAACAAGTAGTTTTCGCTTGTGCTGCTGTTGCAGCAACTGAGCCAATTTGATTAGAGCCAGTACCTACTGCAGGGCCAGCGTTGATACCAATACCTGCAAAGATGTCCGGAGCAACACAACCCATAACAAATGTTTCACCACCACCTGAAGATAAACCAGAAATGTATACTTGGTCAGGGTCAATATTTAGTGATGAATTAGCTAATAAATCAGCAACTAAATCAATTAAGTTATCGTCATGCTTACCTGGGTTCGCTCGACTATGACCACCGTCGTAGTAATCCCAACAGCTAGCAATTACACCACCGTTTGGTGCCATTGGTGCAGCAACAACCATACCGTATTCATCGGCTTCGTCTTCCCAGCTCCAGTTATCACGTACAACTTCGTTTGCTTGTGCACAGCCATGTAAAGAAACCATTAAGGCGCGTTTACCATTAGTCGTTGTTGACGTTGGCGTATAAAGATGAACTTCCATACCTGCTTGACTAGCATTAGTTACCCAAGCACCTGGGGTAGATGTTCCACCACCGCCAGTTCCGCCGCCACCGCCAGTTCCGCCAGTTCCGCCGCCAGTATTACCGTTATTCAGGTCTTCAGTTGTCCAAGTACCATCTTGCTTTTGCCATATGGTAACATCATCGATGTAACCATTAGCGCTACCACAAGCAAGGTAACCGTCTGTATCTAAACGACCTGCATTGTAGTGTTCAGTACACGTAGCTGATGAAGTAGGTGCTACATATTCAAGTCCTGTTGTTGTGAACGAGATATTTGCTGAAGGCGCTGATTCATTACCACATTCATCAACAGCAGTCGCATTAACTTGATATTGTGTTTCTGCTGATAAGCCAGTCACTACAATAGACGTTGATGCGATAGGAGATGACGTCAATGAAGTTCCGTCAGCTTTATAGATTTTATAACCTTTAAGGTCTTCTTCTGAATTTGCATTCACAGAAAGGTTAGCATAATAGTCATGAGGCTCTACAGAAGTTAAACCAGTAGGTGTTGCTGGTGCAGTTGAATCATTTTCACATTCTGGTTGTTGGAAACCATCTAACGTTACTTGCTCGAAGAAGCTCCAAATATGTTGTGATGCACTTGGACCTTGCTCTTTTGCCCATTTATTTTCGTACTCGTCATCACCAGTCCAGTAGTGACCTTTACCGTAAGTAGCCGTTTTAGCTTCTACACCAGCATATAACATGGTTTTTATTAGTGGTGTACCATCAGTGCCGTTATAGGTTGTTAACGTACAAGAGATACCTTCGTTAGAACAGCTTTCTGACGCATCAGCGTCTAAATCAGCACCCCAAACAGACAATTGAGAATCACGAATTAACTCCATTGCTTCAGGTAGTACCGTTGTATCATTTGATGATTGAACGACTAACATCGGAATGGCACGAGAATGATTTAATTCCGCGTTAATTTTGTCAATGTGAACTTGTAAGTCTTGAAACATATCAGACGTTACTGATGAAGCCCAGTCACCGTAAGGCAAGCCTGCTACCGGTGCTGCTGCTGCCCAGTAATCGTTATGCGCAATACCAGCTGCTACCGCCATTGCACCACCAGAAGAAATACCGGTAATATAACGGCGTGTTGAATCGATATTATATTGTGATTCAATTTGAACTGCTAAGTTGTGAATGTCATCTACTTCACCGTTACCAC
>JAWSUX010000034.1:1895-19709 GCA_033852215.1 Colwellia sp.
TATCTCTAGAGCCTTGGAAGGTGTCACTGTAAACAGCGCCAGAGCCAGTCATAGCAGCTAATGAATCTGTTGCCGTCAGTGCAAGTGCTAATGAGACAGCAGTTCTACAGGCAAGTGATTTATAAAGATTTGTCTTTTTAGTTTTATTCATTCGTAAACCTCATCTTTCATTATGGATTGTTCTAGCGCCACCTTCCTTGATGTGTATTTTCCAGTTCATTCAGAGTAATGAATAAAAATAAGAAAAGAACTAGCACTTTAGTGCCAAAGATAGAATTACAGATGATATATATAAAAAAACATATAATAATTATATTGTTAGGTGAGTTTTTTATTTTAAGTAATCTGAGGTTTTCATAGCGCAGCATCAAAAATAGATAAAAAAAGCCAGTAATTTAATTACTGGCTTGATATAAAACGAATGAATATTTTGAATTTATTAACTTACAGTAATACGAGCAAACTTGCGTTTACCTACTTGATAAACGGCAGTAGAGCCAGCAACAATCATTAAGCTACGCTCAGTCACTTTTTCGCTATCTATTTTAGCGGCACCTTGCTTAATCATTCTAAAAGCATCAGAAGTACTGCCAACTAATCCTGCTTCTTTAAGTAAACTAGCAATGCCTATTTCACCATTTTCAGTCGCAATTGTTAGCTCAGGCATCTCATCAGGTAAAGCGCCTTTTTGGAAGCGATTGATAAATTCATCGTGGGCAGCTTGGGCGGCAGTTTCGTCATGAAAACGTTCAATTAACTCTTTCGCTAAATCAATTTTAACATCGCGCGGATTTTTGCCGTTTTCAATCTCGGTTTTATAGCCTTCAATTTCTGCCAAAGGTTTAAAGCTAAGTAATTCGTAATAACGCCACATTAATACGTCTGAAATTGACATGATTTTACCAAACATATCGGTAGGGCTATCGGTAATACCAATGTAGTTACCTAATGATTTAGACATTTTTTGTACGCCATCTAGGCCTTCAAGTAATGGCATCATTAAGACGGTTTGTGGACGTTGGCCTTCAGATTTTTGTAACTCACGACCCATTAATAAATTAAATTTTTGATCGGTACCGCCTAATTCCACATCAGATTCAAGTGCAACAGAATCCCAACCTTGTACTAGTGGATACATAAATTCATGAATGGCAATGGCTTGGCCATTAGCATAACGCTTTTTAAAATCATCACGTTCCATCATACGCGCTACTGTTTGACGAGAAGCAAGCTGTAACATACCCGCGGCGCCTAATTTATCCATCCAAGTAGAGTTAAACGCAACGGTTGTTTTAGCCGGGTCTAATATTTTAAAGACTTGCTCTTTATAGGTTTTAGCGTTGGCTAAAACATCTTCTTTGGTTAGTGGCTTACGGGTAACATTTTTACCTGTGGGATCACCAATCATACCAGTGAAGTCACCAATTAAGAAAATAACCTCATGGCCTTGTAGTTGAAATTGACGCAACTTATTGATTAATACCGTGTGACCTAAATGTAAGTCTGGTGCTGTTGGATCAAAACCCGCTTTAATTTTTAATGGCTTGCCAGTTTTTAATTTTGCTAATAATTCATCTTCTACTAAGATTTCATCGCTACCGCGTTTAAGTTCGGCAAAGGCTTGGTTAACATCGGTCATTTCAGGTTCCACTGGCTGTATTCTACGCAATAGCACTTTTTATCAGGCTAATAGTACAAAGTTTATTTAATTGGCGAATTCTACTGTACTTTGGCGAAAGGATAAAACCTTAACGTAATTTCTTCGTTGTTTTTTTTATTATATTTTTTAACAAAACATTTTTCTCAAGTTTTGTTATAGTAATTGCTCATGATTATTTTCCATTTCCCGTTTTATTGTTAAGTAGTGTTTTTTTGAAAAAATTATTAGAAATATTTATGCAGTTGCCTAAGCTGCATCGCATGATCATCAGTATTTTAATGCCTTTATTCGCCTTGTTTTTAGTATGGCCAAGTAGTGAATTAAATAACAACAGCCAAAACTTAACCGTAGGCAAACGTTACCAAGTACCTATGTCTGCAGGTCAACCATTAATTATCGTTGAAACGTCTACTAAACAGAGTGCTTCCTCAACAGGTAGTGCTCCAAATAGTTTACCTGTATTACCTTCACTTGCTTCAAATGTTGATGCAATAGCGCCTGGAACGTTGTCTAAAGATAAATCTAAAAGCAAATCGAGAACCAAAACCAAATCCAAGCTTGATAATGTTACTGACTCTTTAGCTAATCTGAGTTGGCAAACAGCAAAAGTACGTAGTGGCGATTCATTGGCACGCATATTTAAACGTTTAGGTTTTAGCGCTCAAACCACTTACGCAGTGAGTACCGCTCAAGGTAAAGATAGCAAGTTACTAAAGAAGCTTAATGTGGGAGATAAATTACGCATTGGTAGTAACCAAGTAGGGCAATTAGCCGCGTTAGAGTACCCTTTGTCTAAAACTGATACCTTATATATTAATTTAGTGGGCGATAATTATCAGTCGCACAAAGAAGTTAAAACCGCCGAAATACGTGAGAGCCTTAGTTACGGTGTGATTGACTCAAGTTTTTGGAATGCCGGAGTGAATGCAGGGCTAACAGATGCTCAAATAATCAACTTTGCTAATATTTTTGGTTGGGATATTGATTTTGCACTCGATCTTCGCAAGGGAGATAGCTTTCATCTTATCTTTGAAAAAAAATATGTTGAAGGTGAATATATTGGTACGGGCAATATTTTAGCTGCTGAATTTGTTAATAGAGGTGAGGTATTTAGAGCCGTACGTTTTACGGATAAGGAATATTACACGCCAGACGGTAAAAGTATGCGCAAAGTTTTTTTACGCGCACCGGTTAATTTTAAATACATTAGTTCTAGTTTTAAATTAAGGCGTTTTCATCCGGTACAAAAACGTTGGAAAGCACATCGCGGTATAGATTATGCCGCTAAAACAGGTACGCCTGTAGTTGCCGCAGGTAGCGGTAAAGTTATTAGAGCAACCTATGATAAATATAATGGTCACCATGTGTTTATTCAGCACGGTAATGGTATTGAAACAAAGTACATTCACTTTTCTAAACGTGCTGTGAAAAAAGGCCAACGTGTTAAACAAGGACAAGTTATTGGTTATGTGGGTGCTACAGGTTTAGCAGCAGGACCGCATTTACATTATGAGTTTTTATTAAACGGTGTGCACCGTAATCCGAGAACGGTGAAATTACCCGATGCTAAACCCATAGCCAAAAAGTATAAAAAAGATTTTACTATTTTAGCCAAACAACGCTTACAAGAATTGCTGGGCGCTAAAAATGCACTGCTTGCGACACGGCAACAAAAAGTTAGCGCGGCTGTAGCAACGAATGACTAAATTAAATGCGCGTTATTATATTGGCCTTATGTCAGGTACCAGTGCTGATGGTATTGACTTAGCATTAGTTGAATTTAATGAGCCTACTAACCTTGTCGCAACCCAGCCCAAACTAGTGGCGAGTTTTTATCACCCTTATAGTACTGAGATAGCAGAAAAAATTACTGCGTTGTATAGTCCTAATATTAATGAAATAGATCGTGCTTTTGCACTAGATGTTGAACTAGCCCATTGTTTCAGTCAAGCAATTACCGCATTACTTGCACAAGAGAGTTTAAGCGCCGATGATATTATTGCTATTGGCAGTCATGGGCAAACAATTAGGCATAGACCACTAGCAAGTTATCCTTTTACTTTGCAAATTGGTTGTGGCCAAACGTTAGCGTGTTTAACGGGTATACGTGTTGTAGGCCAATTTCGAGTTAAAGATATTGCATTAGGCGGTCAAGGCGCACCTTTAGTCCCTGCTTTTCACCAGCAGGTTTTTGCTGAAAAAAACAATGATGTTTTTGTCGTGAATATTGGTGGTATTGCCAATATTAGTTTTTTGCCAGCGCAAATCAATTCACAACATGTTACGGGGTTTGATACGGGACCTGGTAATGCTTTACTTGATGACTGGTTTAAAGCGCATCATATTGATGCTGCAGTAAATTACGACAAAAATGGAGCTTGGGCTAAAAAAGGACAAGTGAATCAAGCCTTGTTAAAACAACTGCTCAATGATGATTATTTTTCTTTAACTGCGCCCAAAAGTACAGGGCGAGAGTATTTCCATTTGGCTTGGTTAAATAAGCAACTTAAACAATGCTCAACAGAAGTAACACCATTGCTTGCGCAAGATGTGCAGGCAACGTTAACAGCTTTTACAGCCATCACCATTGCTAATGACATTAAATATTTAGCTAAAAAAGGTAAGGTGTATTTATGTGGCGGTGGTGTTCATAACCAGCAATTGGTCAGTGAATTAGCACAGCAATTACACCATGATAATAATCTATGCAACTTTGAACTATTATCAACATCAACTCATCATATTGATGGCGATGTACTTGAAGCGATTGCTTTTGCTTGGTTGGCTTATGCTTTTGATAATCAATTACAAAGTAATATGCCAGCAGTAACGGGTGCCAGTAGAACATGCACATTGGGAACCGTGTTTTTTCCTTAGTTGTCCTCTACACTTCTCTCTGATAAATTTAATTGTTAATTAAAGTGATTAAAAATTGAACTAATTGTTCTATAGTTAGTCTAACCGTTTAACTGGCAGGAGGAAGTTATGGAATTTAATGATATTCATATTGGTATGAAATACGGTAGTAAAAAAGGCAGTGGTACTGTCACTTGGATTGATGGTTCGACCCGTATAATTTATATGGTAGATACGCAAAATAATAATAACTTTGAGGTGGACTTTACTGAGCTTATTGACGATCCCCAAGCACACAATACAGATGACAGTTATTATTAACTCTTTTATTTTGAATTTTTAGTCTCAACGGCATTTTGATAAAACCCACTAGCGTAAGCAGGCGGGTTTTTTTTTGCCTGTATTTTTCTTTCTGCCGCATTATTAGACAGACAGAGTATTTAAAAAGAGCACTTCGTCAGTTTGATTGGTATTATTTGAATAATTTTATTAAAGGTTAAAAAATATGGAATGGTTGTTGGTACTACCGCCATTAGTTGCCATTATGGTTGTGGTTTGGAAAAAAGAAGTGATTCTGGCTTTGCTCACCGCTGTATTTTCGTCTGAATTTTTACTGGCATTAAAGCACGACAACAATGTAATGTATCAGGCTTTTCTTGGTTTCATTGAGCGTATTATTAGTGTTGTAAGCTCAGCGGGTAATGCGCGTATACTAATTTTTAGCTTACTTATTGGAGCACTTCTTTCTTACGTGAAGCATTCGGGTGGAGTCAGTGCTTTGGTAGAAAACTTGGTTAATAAAGGCATTGCTAAAAGTAAACGGCAAGTTGGTAGTTTAACTATGTTCACCGGCATGGTGATTTTCATTGAATCTAATTTAAGTGTCTTAACTGCGGGTATTTTATCGCGTGATTTGTTTGATAAATTTCAAATGAGCAGAGCACGATTGGCTTTTATTATTGACAGTACCAGTGCACCTATTTGTATTTTAATACTACTTAATGGCTGGGGGGCTTATATTTTAGCGCTGCTTAATAATTATGATTTAGGCCAATCATCCGTATCAATATTATGGGGCACGTTAGGGTTTAACCTTTATGCGATTATTGCTTTGTTGATGGTTGTTTATACTGTTGTATTTGACAAAGTACACGGGCCATTAAAACAAACAGAAGTAACATTAAAGCAGCAAGGTAGTGTTATGAAAGCAGAAGGAAATACGGAAACAGCAAAGCGTGAAAATGAAATGTTGATTGCGCCAACTAAAGCACGTTTTATGCTAATTCCACTGTTTAGTATGATTTTTTCCATGTTCTTTTTTATGTATCAAACAGGTGGCGGGGATATTACTCAAGGCAGTGGTAGTAAATCTGTACTTTATGCCACTTGTTTCGCTTTGGTTGTCGCTTATTTTTTATTGCTGCTTTCTAAACGCTTCAGCCATGAAAAATTAGTCTCATTAGGTTTTTCGGGGATTGCTGAATTATTGCCATTAGTGACTATCGTTTTATTGTCATTAACGTTAGGCGCTAGCTTAAAAGAACTAGGTACTGGGTTATTCATTGCGGGCATAGTGGGTGAGTACTTACCCTTAATTTTTGTAGTACCTATGTTATTTCTGGCTGGTGCGGCAATTTCTTTCAGTACGGGGACTTCATGGGGCACCTTTGCCATTCTCATTCCTATTGGCGTGCCGTTAATTCAAGCGTTAGGGTTACCACCTTCTTTAGTTATCGCGGCTATTTTAGGTGGTGGAATTTTTGGTGATCATTGTTCGCCAATTTCTGATACCACAGCCGTTTCAGCTATCGCATCAGGTTGCGATTTACTTGAACATGTAAAAACACAATTACCTTATGCACTTTTTGGTGGCGTACTTACTTTCGCGGGCTACTTTATTATCAGTGCGGTTATGCTGTAGTTACTGCTGATTTTTCTGTTGAAGTTATGCTGACAAACGAAAAAATGCAGCGGCTTATTTATTTTACAAGAACCATAATGATATAGGTTATGACTAGTTTCTATTGATGTAGATCAATAAAAACTAGCGAAAAAGTACTATTTTCGCTAGAATACGCGCCTATTTTTAGCGCTAGCTAGCCGTATTGGAATATTATTTATGTCACATTCACACGAAGAAAATTTTAAAGATACTACCTCTGCCATCAACATTCTTATGGTTATTGCTGCAATCGTTGCATGTCCTTTATTGCCTATGTTGATGGGCTGGTTTACGTTATTACGTTAAACCTAATCGCAGTTAACTTCAGGCATGTTAGTTAACTGCGGCAACTTTAGCAACGGTCGCTTTATCCACTAAATAAATAAAGAATGGACTGGTAATCTAAATTTTTTAAATTTCAATAACCATTTTTCCCATTTAATCAAAAAAGCCACCAATTTAAAAACAGGTGGCTTTCAGACATTTAATTACCTTCGCTGTTAGTAACGTGTTTTTTGATTATTTTAGATATATTTATTGGTGAGGTTGAACCGCTCAGCGAAACATCAGGAATTGCCATTTGAAACAATGCAAATTCTGATCGAGACCATTTGTCTAGAGTCGCGTTTTCACTGGTATTATCTGATAGGTTATGAATAGAATCTTGATAGCCGTTAATACCACCATCGCTCGTAACCCATTTGTCTAGAGTCGCGTTTTCGCTGGTATTCTCTGATATGTTATTAATAAAGTCTTGATAGCCATTAATACCGCTATACCCCGTAACAACAGCTAAGAAGTCTGCTCTATACACCGAAGCATCCCACGTATTGTCTGAAATAAATGCTGTTACATCTATAGCGGGCACTTGGCCTAACGTTGGCGCAATAAAATTCCAATCTAATATTAACTCATCATTTTTGAAGGACTTAATCCCTATATTAATGAAATCCATATTTGTTTGGGATAAATCATATTGGCTATCAGCACTAAGGAAAATCTCAGCCATTACGAAATAATCTATTTCTGGTAGTGGTAAATCAAATGTTTTATTGATATTTTTAGTATGGACCATTGATTTCTTGAAAAAAAGTATCTCGTCATTTGCAAGCTCAACGTTGTAAGATGAGACCGTATAATGGTCTAGATCACTACTTGCAAAACCATAAACATTATTTGGCGTATAAGATGTATAATTGCGGAAGTAGGGTTTGCCATTAATAACTGTTGTTACTTCTTTGTTGACAAAATAACCATTGGTAATTATATCAACTGCGATGCCTTCAAGCTCGGCAGTAACTTCAACAGAGTTTGAAATATCTGAAATAAAAGCGCCAAATGATTCGTCTGGATTAGTAAAACTCATCATAGCTGACAATAACGGCCATTGGTCTGAAGGTGCTTTACAAGACACTAAGTTATCAAAAAAAGTTGAGCCTATGTTATTCGATATTTGACCTGTATTTTCTACACCCGAAATTCGTCCACTTGCTATATCATTTACTCTGGCAGGCACGCTAACGTTTAGGGCGAAATTTTGGCAATCACACGCATCAGTGGTCTTGGTCTCATGATAATAATTACCGATATCCTTCATGGGATAATCCATAAATGTGGTCAAAATAACGGGTTTAACACCACTCACTTCATCAGGCCCTCGCATAACTATTGAGATAGTTTGAGAAGAGTCTTCTGCTTGATAAGTCAACTTGCCATTCACATCAGCGTAAATAATTTCTTTATTTGAATAATCACTATTATGAATGAGTAATGCGGCATCACTGGCAGAGGTCTCATTACCACAAGCATCTCTATATTTTGCCATTAAAGACAAGGTGTTGTTTTCTGTATCTGTATTTGTACCTGTAGAGCTAGAGCTACCTCCGCAGGCAGTTAATAGACTAAGTGAAGCTAACAATAGGGTTGTACGGTACATCTTGAAATCCTTGTTGTTATATTTTAGATCTGTTTTTTGAACCCCATATAAAGACTTTATTTTTCATACAATTTTAGTGTGAAAAACAATGATTAAGTATTTTGCAGGCAGCGTTATTTAAATTCTAAGTCTATTTTGATCGAAAACTGGCTTAGAATTTTAAATATCAACTTTGGGGGATGTCAGGCAGATACAAATGAATAAGTATTGTATCATTTATCGTACATTTGTTAATTGGAAAATACTTTATTCTGTGATATTTTTTGATAAATATCACAGTGTTTTTAGCTGATATAGGAGTACATCCTTAACGTTAACAATCAGCAGTTTTTTTACCCATTGTTGCTTTATCCACTAAATAAAGAATGGACTGGTAATCTAAATTTTTTTAAATTCTAATAACCATTTTCCCATTCAATCAAAAAAGCCACCAATTAAAAACAGCTGGCTTTCAGACATTTAATGATTAATTAAAACTTTATTTTGTAAGCAAGCTAGAAGATATTATAAATATCAGTGACTTGTTTACTCATAACGTTACTTGATGCTTTATTCGTGCCTTTAGTTGAAATGTGTTTTTTGATTATTTTAGAGATATTTATTGGTGAGGTTGAACTGCTAAGCGAAACATCAGTAATTGTAATATCAAGAAATGCGACTTCTGATCGAGGCCATGTACTTTGAATAGGGTTTATACTTGTGTTTACTGCCATGTTATTAATAAAATCTTGATAGCCGTTGATGTCACTAAATCCCGCAACAAGCGCTGATGTTTTTATTTTAGTTACCGAAGCATCTAATATATTGTCTGAAATAAATGCTGTTATATCTATATTTTCAATAGCAGGTACTTGGCCTGAAGTCGGCGCATAAAGATTCCAAGCTAACATTAACTCATTACCCTTAAATGCCTTAATCCCTATATTAATGGAATCCATATTTGTTTGAGATAAATTATATTGCCCTGAATCATTAACTAAAATATCAAACATTTGGCTATACTCTATTGTTGGTAGTGGTAAATCAAATGTTTTATTGAGTTCGCTAGTATTTTCAGTTGACATAGTAAGAAAAAATCCCTCATCTGCACCTGGCATATATGGAAGTTCAACGTTGTAAGATGAGACAGCATACTGGTCGACAAGACTGCTTGGAAAGGCATAAACATTACCGGTCGTATTAAAAGCAAAATTATCAAAGTAGGGCTTGCCATCTATAACCGTTGAAACTCGTCTGTAAGCATCGTCATCATTGGTAGTTATGTCAACTGCTATGCCCTCAAGCTCAGCAGTAACTTCAACAGAGTTTGAAATATCTGAAATAAAAACGCCAAATGATTCGTCTGGATTAGTAAAATTCATCATAGCTGATACCGACGGCCATTGGTCTGAAGGTGCTTTACAAGCGAATAAGTTATCAAAAAAAGTTGAACCTATGTTATTCGATATTTGACCTGTAGCTTCTACCCCCGAAATTCGTCCACTTGCTCTATCATTTACTCTGGCAGGCACATTAACGTTTAGGGCGAAATTTTGGCAATCACAATCATCGGTCTTATTGGTATGATGATAATAATTACCTATATCTTTCATTGGATAATCCATAAATGTAGTCAAAATAACGGGTTTAACACCGCTCACTTCATCAGCCCCTCGCATAACTATTGAGATAGTTTGAGAAGAGTTTTCTGCTTGATAAGTCAACTTGCCATTAACATCGGCGTAAATAATTTCTTTATTTGAATAGTCACTATTATGAATGAGTAATGCGGCATCACTGGCAGCGGTCTCATTACCACAAGCATCTCTATATTTTGCCATTAAAGACAAAGTGTTGGTTCCTGTACCTGTAGAGGTAGAGGTAGAATCACCTCCGCAAGCAGTTAATAGACTAAGTGAAGCTAACAATAGGGTTGTACGATACATCTTGAAATCCTTTCTGTTATATTTTAGAACTGTCTTTCCGCCCCTCAATATAAAGACTTTATTTTCATACAACTTTAGTATGAAAAACAATGACTAATAATTTTGTTGGTATGGTTACTTAAAATCTAAGTCTATTTTGATCGAAAATTGGCTTAGAATTTTAAATATCAACTTCTGGGGATGTCAGGCAGATACAAATGAATAAGTATTGTATCATTTATCGTACATTTGTTAATTGGAAAATACTTTATTCTGTGATATTTATAGATGAATATCACAGTGTTTTCAGCTGATATAGGAGGTCATCCTTAACGTTAACAATCAGCAGTTTTTTTACCCATTGTTGCTTTATCCACTAAATAAAGAATGGACTGGTAATCTATCCCTGCATGATGCGACAAACCTATTTCGCAGGTTCTGCTATTGCTATAACCAACAGAGCAACCTGTTGGCACTTGTTCTTTTAAGGTGGCTAAAGCATTTTCATTTAACTCTGGCGTAGTAAAGCCTTTATCCCCCGCAAAACCGCAACATTGAATATGTTCAGGAATCACAACGTTTTTACTGCATAATTTAGCCAGTTGTTGCATTTTATCGGCCAAACCCATACGGGTACTGCTACAGGTAACATGCAGCATAATAGTGTCGTTTAATTGCTCGAAAGTTAATTGTTCAGCCAGTATATCCATAACAAAACCTACTGGTTCATAAAGGGGTAAATGTTGCATAGCTGCGGTATTTTCAAGCAGCATAGCTTTACATGGGCTGGTATCAATTAAAATAGGGTGCTGACCATTATTACTCAACTTAGCTAGCGCGGTTAACAGTGAATTTTTTTTCTGCTCAGCTTCTTCAAACATGCCTTTATTATTAAATGGTATACCGCAGCACTCACCAGTAAAATCAGGGCTAATTACCTCAAAACCAGCCTTTGCTATTAATGCATAGGTTACTTCGGTTAATGAACGCTGTTCAGTTGCATCAATCGCTTGTCCCATGTTTCTACTGGTGCAGCTTGGTAGATAAACTACTTTGGGCTTAATGGACTTGTTGCTTGAAATAGTTTTTGGTTGATACCTTGCTTTAGCTGGCAGGTACTGATTCCACGTAGAAATTTTACTCGCGTATACTTTGTTAGATAGCTTACCTAACAGCCGTTGACTAAAATCGTTAATAGCAAATGAAAGTCGCGTTACTTTTTCTATGCTGGAAAAGTGATTAGCTAATTTTTTCGATAAACTTTGGTATTTAGTGTTTTTAACGTGACGCAGTGCTCGAACAAGGTCACCGGTATTAATACCAACAGGGCAACGATCTGCACACAAGCCCGTTGCCGCGCAGGTATCAATACCTAAATAATTGAAGTCTTTTTCAAGTTCTTTTAACAAACGAGGATTATCCCCTGAGGCTGTTAAGCGGCTAATTTCACGATAGGTAGTAATGCGTTGTCTTGGTGTTAGACTTAGTCCTTTTGAAGGGCACACTGGCTCACAGAAACCACATTCAATGCATTTGTCGACAATGTTATTTGCCGCAGGAAGGTTTTTTAAGTGTTTAATGTGAGCTAACGGATCATCATTGATAATCACGCCGGGATTTAATAAATTGCTTGGATCAAATAAGGTTTTTATTTGCTTCATTAAAGCAAAACCTTGTTTACCCCACTCTAATTCAATAAAAGGTGCCATGTTTCGGCCAGTACCATGTTCGGCTTTCAATGAGCCTTGGTAATCTACCGCAACAAGCTGACAAACATCATTCATAAAAGACTGATAGCGGTCTACTTCTGCTTGCGTTGAAAAATCCTGTGTGAAAACAAAGTGCAAATTACCATCAAGGGCGTGGCCAAAAATAATAGCTTCATCATAATGATACCTTGCAAAAAGAGCCTGTAGTTTAGCAACCGCATCAGCAAGCTGCTCAACAGGAAAAGCAACATCTTCAATGATAACAGTGGTGCCTGTTTCTCGTACTGCACCAACAGCAGGAAATGTACCTTTTCTAATTGCCCATAGTTGTGAGTATTCACTTGCTACATCGGTAAATTTAATAACGTTTGTTTGTTCAAAATCGCTGAGTAAGGTTTCTAATGCGGTTATTTGCTGCGTTAATAACGTTTGATTGGCTGCGCGTGTTTCAATCAGTAATGCGCCAACGTTTTTATCGAGTGTTTTAATAAATTCAGGCAAGCCCTGCATATTACTCACTGAAGCTAAAGATCTTCGGTCCATCAATTCCACCGCAGATACATTTGCATCAGCTAAAGCGCTTACCGCTGAGCAGGTTGTTTGCATGTTAGGAAAAAACACAATGGATGATGCACGGTATTTATGTTCAATTACAGTGTTATAGGTAATTGAAGAAATAAAACCTAAACTGCCTTCTGAGCCGATCATTAAATGCGCAAGAATATCGATCGGGTCTTCAAAATCAATCAACGAGTTAATAGCGTACCCCGTGGTATTTTTTAAGCGATATTTATGTTTGATCAACTCACTTAATTTTTCATTAGCACGCGTTTGATTAGCAAGCATATTTAACTGCGCTAACAGTTGAGCATGACTTTTTTTAAACGCTGAGATACTAACCTCATCAGCGGTATCAAGTATGCTACCGTCATGCAAAACTAGCCGAATACTATCAAGGGTATGGTAGCTATTTTGCGCGACACCACAGCACATGCCACTGGCATTGTTCGCCGCAATACCTGCGATTTTACAGGTATTTATAGAGGCTGGATCTGGACCTATTTTTCGCCCATAAGGTAATAAATAACTATTGGCGTCAGCCCCTATAACACCAGGGCCGAGTTTAATTTTAAGCCCTAGATCTATTATTTCATGATCACGCCAATGATTAGTGAGCATAATTAAAATAGAGTTAGACTGCGCTTGCCCAGACAGACTAGTACCTGCGGCTCTAAAGGTTACTGGCAACTTTGCTTGTACAGCAGCTTTAATAACCTTAACCACTTCAGCTTCGGTCGCTAAAATGAGCACTAATTGCGGTATTAATCGATAGAAACTAGCATCAACGCCATAAGCTAAACGTCGAGTATAATCGGTAATAATGCGTGGTTTTGGGATGAATTCAGCAACATTTTCTGCAAAAAGTTGATAATGCTCAGGTAACATAGTGTTTCTCAGGTTAGCTATTTTGTGTGACTGTTTTTTTACTTTTTTAAAGTTATTTTTTATGAGATTAATTATTCATCATGTATGACTAAATTGATATCTACCATACCTAAGTTGTCGAATAATTTTCGAGTTTGAGCATTTAATTTATTCGGATATGTTTTATCGACACTTTGATTAGCATATTCGATAGCAAGTGCTACGCTCTGCTTGTTATTCTACAGGTTAAATAGATGTCAGTAACGCGTTAATAATAAGAGCAACTAATTGGACTCCTTGTCCAAGTCAGTTGCTCTGTTTAATGAGTTATCAGGCCTAGTTCCCTGCGTGCTCAGCTGAATTATCAGCTGCGTGTTTATCTAAATTTCGATTTCCGTGTGTATCTATAGGCTCACCAAAGTAGTGATATTCAATTTTTGGTGCCAGTGAATAGTCTCCATTATTCCTTGATGCAAGGTGTATGGCATTTCCCGGTCTAATGATGCCACGTAGCAGTAAGCCATGATTAGTTTCTGGCGATGTAATCCATGATTGCACTACCGCGGTTATGTCTAATGAAAGCCATTCACCCTCTACCACGGTCGCTCGTTTTATTAAACCGTTAGCACCATAACCGTAATCACTCAGTAAATCTAAATCGCCACCAGGGGTAAGCCAGTTGTTTTCAGGGCTGTCGTCATGATCAAAGTAATCATTCTCTAACCAAGTCACACCATCGGGTCTTGTGCTCCAACGCTGAGTTCCTTCAGTCCAATGTTTAGTCAATTTAAAAGCGAGTAATTTTGGAGCAGAGGGATAGGCAACTTTCATAACAAAAACTTTAAGGCTAGCTTTTATTAATTCTCTATCTTGAGGTGCATTAGAGAGGTCGGCTTTGATTAGAGCACGACGCATTGTACCTGTGTAAAGCCTTAAGTTTTCTGAACCACCAAAGTTCATCTGTTTTTCACCATTATTATATTGGCTAATATAGGTATCAGCAATCACAGGTAGCTCCATGGTACTGTAATGGATACTCGCATTAATTGGTTCATCAATATCTGCGGGTAATATTAATGCACTCTCGATGTTAGTATTATCTTTTGGTACATCGGGTACATCGGTAGGTTTGGGTTCTTGATCTAATGCTCTATCGGCTAATACGGTACCAATGTCAGTTTGTTCATCGGTATAATCGTTATCGTGATTATAAGGCTTCGCCGTTACTTCAGTTGTTGGACCTTCTAAACGTACAGTACATTCTGCGGATAATTCCTTAAATGACTTTTGGTAATTTTGATTATTACCAGTAGAATCTTCTACGGATACCCCAATGCTATCTGTTGGCTCTACATTGCCTAACGATATTTGTTTTGAGCTGTTGCTTTGATCTTCTAGCTCAAAGAGAGGTACACCATTTATACTAACGGAAATACGCTTTATTTGACCAGAGTCATCCCACCAGCCTATATGTAAATCGCCACTAGTACAGGCACCAATAATCGAGCTATTTACCGTAGGATGGTATCTATCTAACTTAGTATTAAATAGTCCATTACTTGTATCTCTATGCTGAAAGTTATCAATCCAATGGCCAAATTTATATACCCACTTTGCTTCATTAGGTGAGCCACCAGCACAAAGGTCATTTTTTTCCTGATGAACGCTACTGTGCTTGAAACCCCATTTATTTTTAGCATAGTTAGGTTGATATTTTTCAAGGTCATTATTTCGACCATCGCTTCTTTGTCCTCTAGCTGCCCACCATGCAGGGCTTCCTATTGCCCCTAAGGTTTGATTAATAAACTTTCGGTTATGTAATGCTTGGTATGCTTCTTCTTCGTTAACGTAAGAAAGTGCTGTTAAGGCTTGTTCATCTGAACTGCTATCACTGTTATGACAACTGCTACAATTTCTATCAAAACCAGGCCAAATATCAGCAGTCCATTCCAGTGTTTCTAGTGATGGTAAGGTAGTTGTTTTTATTTCAGGGCGACACATGGCATCGTAATCAACAAATGTTGTTTTATTCACCATATCCAGGGGGGCGTTTTGGGCGGCATAGGTATCTTTAAAAGGAACAGCTTTGGCCTTTTCATGTTGATGACAACCACCACAATCAGTACGTGACTCTTCGGGTTTTAATGAATGCCAACTACGAGTGTCGGTTAATTTAAGACCGGTTCTTCTATCCAATAAATGAAAATCGAAAGGCACATTCGCGGGTATAATCGCTTTGAATGATTGATCTTGCTGATCTTTAACTGAATAAACACCAAGTAATCGAGATGTTTCCCTGACACTCTTTCCTACCGATTGATAATTACCATAGGAACCTTTGAGCTTGTTTGATGTCAGGTTAATCGCGACACCTAAAACATTTGTCGGCAGCAGGTATTCGCAAAAGTCTGCTTGGTTTTGTACGCGATTCAAGCCTGCAGATTGACTGACAAGCTCTTGATTTTCAGCATTTATATTTTGATTGGCTTGATTTGGGCTATAAGGAACTTGCCCTTGAGCGCCAAGCCAACAATCCAAAGGTCTACGGTCGGTATTCCATAATGCGGAAGTACCTACTTGTGCATAGGGATCACCTGCTTGTATCGTTGTATTAGAAGCAACCGCGGGGGCTGAATAGGTTTGCTCAATATCACCCGTACGTTGCTGCCAATTTAGAATAGGCAATGGCCACAGCAAGTTTACTGTACCGCTATCATCGGCAATAACTTTTGCAATACCTTCACCTGCGTCGACATTTACTTCCGCTGTCGCATCAAAAGGCTCTAAGTTGTTTCTAAAACCGATATAAGATTTATAAATCCCGCGGCTTTTATCGCTATCCAGTGCTCTGCTATTCGCGCTAGTTGTCGTATGGGAAAAAAACAACTCGTCTGCCATACCACATCGTGGGGTGGTGAATTTACCTAACGATTTACCATTATGAATTTTAGAAGGTAAGTCACCAATAGTTACCCCTTTAGTTAACAGCTTAGCGCCTAATTGACGCGGCACTATAACGCCAGCTTGAGGTAGGTCGTAAGCATTTATTCCCGCCATAGATAATTTCAGGCTGTGCAATGCACCAAAGCCATTATTGTTCAAATTGTAATAGCTGGTGGTAATAAGATAGTCACCAGGGTTTTTACCTTTTTCTGTTACACAAAAGGTGCTTAGGTGAGCCGCTTCAGGAGAGTTTCCATAACCAAACAATGGATACCATTGACCTGACGAACTTAGCCCCTGTACTTGCCAATGGCGAGCATCTTCGGTTGTCGCTTGATAAGAAAAGGCGATACCGTCTCTTAATCTATTGGGACTAAGTGCGGATGTAGTAGTGTAGTATTGAAATTGCTGATGATTACTTAAACTACCATCATCGCCAATATCAGCACTAAATAAATTAAAGTTATGGTTGGCATAACCCATGGATCTATTTGAATTACTAGTACGCCTTTTATCGCTAACATAAATCAGCTTTAAACCATTTTTAGTCCGCATCTCTTCTGCGTGCATATAAACGCTGCCCCAATTATTAGAGGTATTGCTCTTTAATTTGGAATTTAATGCATTTTTATAAAGCTCTTCCATACCTAACTTACCGTTTGTCGTGACATTGGCAACGGTGAGTCGTTTGGTAATTAATAATTCAGGTGCGAGTGAATAATCGTCTAACAATGCCGAAATATTAATGCTGTACAAGTCAGCACCCAATTTGGGTAAGTTACTTTGGTACGATTTATCGTCAGCATTATGAAAATAGCTAAAGTAGACCGTTTTGCCATCTTCAGACAAATTAGGTTCAACAACGGAGCCAGAATTTAGCATACCTTCTGGTGTATCGATTAAATTTTGTTTCAGATGAATAGCAAGAGGAAACAACAACTTGGTTTGACCATCAGGCAGTAACATCCATAACTGATTGCCGCCGTCGGGGTTATTCGCTGCTAATACATCAGTGCCTAATTTATATCTTCCACTGACGCCACCATATTTGTTTTCTGTTTCTATAATTGGTGCGCTGACAAAAATTAATGGATAGTTAGGTTGGTAAAAATCTTCATTATCTGAAGCGGTTAATGTTGTTTTAAATGATTGGGCTGAACTAGAAAGGCTGATTACAAAACAATAAAAAATTAAAAAACATAAGATTTTTTTGAGTTGTAAGTAATATGTTACTTTTCGTAGCGTGTTTTTTTTAAATGAAAGGCTTAGTTGATTATGCATAATAAATCCTACTAAAAATGCAGTTACAATAATACCTGTCGGAGAAATAGAATCTTCAGTGGTTGTATGACAATGACTAAATGTACTCATTGGCAACCCCGCTGTCATAGATAAATCCTTAGACCGGTGGCTTTGCGTCCCATGTTTTCACATAGTTT
>JAWSUX010000334.1:0-1128 GCA_033852215.1 Colwellia sp.
ATACCGGGTACTCCAGCGAAGAAAATATGAAGTATATTTTCGAGGAAGGTATTAATTCCGTCATTCCCGACACCAATTTCCGGAAAAGAGATCCAAAAATATCGGGGTCCGAATCCGTCGCGAAACACAAGGCTCACCGCCAAAAGACCCGAAAAGATAAACCGACAGCATCGGCAAAAATTCCGGCGTCAGAATTTAGTTTTAATGAAGAGTCAAAAATCTGTGTTTGTCCGAATGGTCACAATATGATGTATCACGGAGACCACTTCGAAATTAATAACAAAAAGTATCACCGTTTTAAATCTCGTTTGAATAATTGTCGCGCTTGCCCTCTGCAAAGTGAGTGCATGAAAAAACCGGTTAAAGAGCATGGTCGGCAAGTTTCATTTTTAGTTGAGAGTGAAGATAATCACAATTATTTAGATTTAATGAAGAAGCGCATCGACAGTGAGCAAGGCCGAAAAGAATATGCCAGACGCATGTGGACAATCGAACCGGTGTTCGGCAATATTACGAGCAATAAAGGTTTGAGAAAATTAACCTTGCGGGGCCAGGCGAAAGTGACGTGCCAGTGGATGATGTATTGCGTTGTACATAATATTGAAAAGCTATGGAGATATGGCAATGATGAGAGTTGTGCCTAAAAAGAGTGCAAAAGCCCCTATAAGGCGGCAGAGCGTAGCTTTAGGCGCCATATTGGTCAGTTTCGGGCCTGGCGTCATAACGTCAACAATATTATTTAATTTTAATTAAATGGCTGGATCTGTAAGGATGAGTGTTCGATCTTTAAATTTCCTACAGCCTGGTTATAACACAAGAAATATTTTGCGATGTTCTTTTTTTACAGGTTTTTAAAATACTCTACTGGGGTCATCGTTTTCTTTATTGTCGTGATTTTGGGTGCATTTTATATGTCCAATGTCTTAAATCCGAGATTTACTTGGGCCGAGTTAGACCTAGATGGAAATGGTGTTGTCGGATTTGGTGAGGCAGACTACGTAAGCTCGTCTGGAACCCGAACTGTTCTTCTTGGTGGGCAAGAATGCACAGAATATTACGCTTATAAAGATGGGCTTCCTTTAAAAGTTGTTTGTGCAGACAATGTGTTATAACGAATAAGGATAGGTT
>JAWSUX010000335.1:0-1827 GCA_033852215.1 Colwellia sp.
CTTTTATAATTAATTTTTGCGTTCAGTATTACTTTTATTTTAATAAACCATGTATAAAATATCATAAAAAATTCCTTTGGGTGAAACTTGTTAAGGAATGGTTTTGGGTTACAAATGAACATTTCAGCTGAGCAGGTATAGCGAGGTTATATCATAAGTTAAGTGAACCTGTATTTGCTTTTTGCATCAACTAGACTAACCAATGTATAGCTCATTTTAGCTAAAACTTCCTTAAATGAGTTGTTTAATTCAACAGAGATTTTTCTATTTTGCCACTTCTTTAGGGTATAATATTGATTGCTTTTACTTTTATTGTTAAAAATGATTTTATGACATTATTTGAACCCGCATACTTTCGCCAACAGTTCCCTCTATTAGATCATTTTGCAAAAAAGCAAAAAAATAAATTAAAGAATGTTTATTTTGATAATGCTGCAACCACGCAAAAACCTCAGTGCGTAATTGATGCTCAACAAACTTTTTATCAGCAATACAACGCTAATGTACATAGAGCATCACATGCATTAAGTGCGCAGGCGACCCATGAATTTGAAAAGGCAAGAAAAACATTACAAAAATTTATTAACGCTAAAAGTATTAAAGAAATTATTTGGACCAAGGGGGCAACCGAAAGCATTAATCTTGTTGCACAAAGTTTAGCGAGAAATTTAGTAAAACCGAAAGATGAAATAGTACTTTCTGTTAGTGAACATCATGCCAATATTGTTCCTTGGCAACTTGTTGCAGAGCAAACAGGAGCCGTAATTAAAGTCATACCTTTAACAGAACAGGGTGTTATTGACGTAAATGTATTAGATTTTGTTATTACCGAAAAAACAAAAGTTGTCATTTGTGCTCACATCTCTAATGTTTTAGGGCGTATTAATCCTATTGAACAAGTTATTGCTAAAGCTAAATCTGTTGGAGCTTATACCTTGATTGATGGCGCACAAGCAGTTGTTCATCTAAAGGTCGATGTACAAGCACTTGATTGTGACTTTTATGTGTTTTCCGCACATAAAATGTATGGACCAACAGGTGTTGGTGTGCTCTATGGTAAAGAGAGCATACTTAATAATATGCAGCCCTATCAAGGTGGTGGTGAGATGATTAAACAAGTAAGTCTTGTTAAGCCAACCACGTTTAATACATTACCTTTTAAGTTTGAAGCGGGCACACCAAATATTGCTGGAGTCATTGCATTTAGTAAAGCGGCTATTTTTCTAGAAAGTTATCTAAGTGATCCGCTAAATAACTATGCAAATTATGAAAAAGAGTTGAGTAACTACTGTTTTAATAAATTAAGTAACATGAACGACGTTAACCTTATAGTTAAGGGTGTACCTGATATTGGTGTTATTGCTTTTACTGTTTCAGGTCATCATAACCATGATATTGCCACCGCATTAGATAGTTTGGGTATTGCTATACGTGCAGGGCACCACTGCGCTATGCCACTAATGGATAGTTTACAGGTTGATGGCTGTTTACGTGTGTCTTTAGCTGCTTATAATAGTTTTAGCGAAGTAGACTATTTTATTCATTGTTTACACAATATACTAAATGAGCAAGTTAATAACACTTCTGAGGGCGTGCAACGCGAAGAATTAACAAGCAATAATCCTGTAGAAGATGAAATTGATATTGCTCAAATTAGAGTTAAATTTACCTTAGCAAAAAGTTGGGATAGTAGGCATCGCGAAATTATGCTTTTAGGCAAGGGACTTGATCGTTTAGCTAAAGAATTTCGTAATGAACAGTCATTAATTGGAGGTTGTGAAAGTAAAGCTTGGCTTATTGCAAATAAAAATACACAAGGACAATTCA
>JAWSUX010000336.1:0-1760 GCA_033852215.1 Colwellia sp.
CAAAAAGAAATGAGCATCCAGATCGATGGTCAAAAGAAGAGCGAAACTGGCAGCCAATAGGCGCTGTGGAGTTAAATCCAGAGCAACACAAAGAGGCTGCTTAACAATTTAGGCGACAACTGTCTTGAAAAACACCGAAAGGAAAAAATAGAACAAGAAGTGCGAAAAGAATAGTTGCGAAATATATAAATATTTTCTCAATTAGATGATGGTATACCACGACATTCCTTTGCACATAACGCCCATTTAAGGGGCTGATAATTGTTTGCTAAAATGTGTAGCGAAGCGAAACCGAGCAAACTGTTAGCAGTCCCGCTTTAAATTCTTGTTAGGCTACCGATACTAGTAATGCTCTCTAACAAACTTAAAATATACATCTGGAATACTTTTAGGGCCTAACTTCTCAAATGAAATACTTTCCAATGTATAGTCTTCCTGTTTCAACTTGAACTCTAGCTCTTTATATAAAGTGGTACTTTTTAACGCTGGAATAAACATATTTGTTAATTTCTTCTCTGCTTCACTCGTATTTCCCGTGCGAATTTTTTGGTAGTAAGCAAGAAGCTCATTATTAGTTTTATCTGAGGATATACCAATTAAACGGACATTAAGCTCTTTACCTGAGAATTTAATAACTGAAAATATTTCTTCTAAGGTATTAGCCTTTTCAGGGTATAAAGACAACTCCATGCTAGGAGTGCCGTATCGATCAAAGCTAGATAACTTAAACTCAGTACCGTAGGCTGGAAACATTACCACGAAGAAAACGATAAACATAGGTACAAACTTCACGGTTACCTCCTGGTAGCCTAACGCTTAAATAAGCGGAAAATAATGGTTGGCTATAATCGCGAAGCGATGGCCAACTGTTATTTTTCCGTTTGATTTACCTTGTTAGTTGTATTGCTACTGTAATTGCCAAAACAACCAAATTTAAAAATATTAATAGTTTTGCGGAGGAATTAAAAAATATCCCGCCGAAACTTTGCCACTTACCATGAATTTGAGCCGTTTACATTTTGGCTAGTTATTCACACTAAAAAAAATTTAGGCGAAAGCTGTTTAGCTAAAAGCTGAAACATATTTTATGGCAATAAAGTTACCACAATAAAGAAACGAAACAAGTGCAAAATTTTTAGATTAAATACCGCTATTTGCAGATAAATTTAACAAGAACAAGTTGCGGCAACTAACGCCCCGCTAAGGGGAAATTTGTAGTTGGCTACAATGTTGAACGGAGTGAAAACAGCCAACTGTAAATTTTCCCTCTTGAGCGACTTGTTAGGTATTCTTTAACCTTTTTAGTTGCTTAACACCTAGGAATGTACCAATAGGAATAAATAAAAGCCATAGATATGCAAAGTATTTGCAGTAAATTACAAACAACTTGGAGCTACGATTTTTGTTCAATAACCAAACACTAATAATTAGACCGATTAAAGCAGGAGTTATTTGGATAAGAGAAAGAACAATTCCTGTCGATATGTGACCTGCTACCAATTTAGGATCGTTTGAAGATAATTCTAGGAATGCAGCATATAAACCAGAAAAGAAATTAAACAATGATAAGAGTAAAAAGCATTGTAAAACGATACTTATAAATTTTAATAGATTAAACAAACTCGAACCTACCCTGAATACCTAACGGCCAAATCACAGGCTAAGTAATGGTTGGATAAAATGTGTAGCGAAGCGAAACGTAGCCAACTGTTACGTGTCCTTGTTGATTTTCTTGTTAGCTATAAGTTTGTATCAAGCTT
>JAWSUX010000035.1:0-9209 GCA_033852215.1 Colwellia sp.
TAGACGATTTACCTGATTTCATTTGGTCAATACAACGTTCACGTTGTGCTTGGTTCAAATCACCATTTAGTGCTAATGCAGGATAACCCGCACGCTCTAACTTTTCAGCAATATCAACAGTATCATTACGCGTACGAACAAAGATAATCATTGCATCGAATTCAACCACTTCGGCAATACGCTCTAATGCAGTCATTTTAGTGATGCCACTAACTTTCCATGCGTATTGAGTAATATTAGCTTTGGCTTTTTTAACTGCGGCAACTTTAATGTGCTCTGGTTTTGTCAAGAAACGGTTAGCGATTTTACGAATAGCTGGCGGCATTGTAGCTGAAAATAAACACATCTGTGTATTATCAGGTACGTGATCAAGCGTCCAAGTAATGTCTTCTAAAAAGCCCATATTTAACATTTCATCAGCTTCATCAAGCACACATACTTTTAATTCGTCTAATTTAAGACTCTTACGACGTAAGTGATCCATTAAACGGCCAGGAGTACCAACAACAACTTGTGCACCACGCTCTAGTTGTTGAAATTGTGGTCCATAAGATTGACCACCATATAAAGTAGCAACACGTAAACCTTTCATGTCCTTACCGAAAGATTGAATTGCTTCCGCAACTTGCATTGCTAATTCACGTGTAGGTGCTAAAACCATTAATTGTGGTTTTCTAATTGAGGTATCTATTTTTGCTAATGCAGGTAAGCCAAAGGCAGCAGTTTTACCCGTACCGGTTTGTGCTTCACCTAATACGTCTTTACCTGCAAGCAATGGCGGTATAGTTAGTGCTTGAATATCGGTAGCAGATTCAAAGCCAATAGAAAGAACAGCGGATAATAGGTTTTCAGGTAGGCCTAAAGAGGCAAAAGCTACAGCTTCAGTTACAGTTTTTTGATCAGTCATAAATAATTGTCATCTTCTCAAGGCAGGCGTATTACTTTTGAGCAGTGATAAAAATCAATCACAAAGCAGCCTCTATTTTATCTAAGTAAATTAGAAGTACATTTTAGCATTAATTTTTAATTGCTAAGTCTTAACCTGCGTACATATACGAGGAAACCACCAGGAAGACTTTAGGCGCATAGCGTGCTTTTGACGCTATATTTCATGCTAATTCTAGGGATAAATCAGCTGGGCAAGTCTATTGGGCGGTAAAACCCCACTCATTTCGATTTTTTTAATTTATTATTGATTCGCGCTAACAAACCACTTAAAGGCTAAAAAACAAACATCCTGTTATCGAGGCGCGCATTATACAGATATACCTACCTAACGCAAGAAAAAACTACAAAACAACATCTTGATAAAGATCAGAATATTTGGCTTTATGTGAGTTAAAAAGGAATTTTCTTAATAAGTCTCTACCATTTTTAAAGTCTTTAAATTTAGCAGAAATAATATTATCGTCAGTTCGAACCAAGTCTAAATTAAAGGTAACAGAAACTTCATCTGGTAAGCGCATCTCTAAAGACGACTGTTTTAATAAGGCAGAATTTTGTGAATTAGCTAGCTTTAAAGTAATCCCTGAAGTGGACAGTGAAAGTATCTCAATTTCTTGATTTTGGCAGGTATTAAAAAATGAAACATTTTCAGGAGTAGTTATACGCCAACTTCGCTCATTACCTTGCACGTCAATAATTTCAGGTATGCCTAAATCAGGACAAAAACGCCCTGCTTCGTTAATATTTAATTTAACTGGAAACCAAAGTCGATAATGGCTTATTTCAGCAAGAAGTGTTAACTGGCTAGCACCTAACACTTTTTTCAAACTAGTTGGAATAGATGTATGCACACTGAGTTGTTTTTTTTTCTCAGTAACATCACCTGTGGGTGAGTATTCGGTAAATATATCTTGAAAGAAATCCAATTCTTCTGGTGAAAATTCCATTTTTAGGTTACTTATTATTTATATTTTGTTGATTTAATTTTAACCACTATACCTGAGAGTAATACCTAGTTCAATTTTCATACGAAACAAAAAAGGGAAGAAAACCTGAAAAAGAAAGTCCTTACCAGAATATTTTATATCACCTAACTTTTTTATAATGAATGACCGTTTATATATACGGTCATTTAGATAATAAGGGCAAGAAATAAGCGGGGCAATGTCCGCTATAAAGTGCTAATAATTACTCTTCACTGCCATTAAGAATATCAGCAAAGTTTTCAAGTTTATCCAGTGCTAATCCATGAATAGATTTACGTGGATAGCGACCAGTTCGGCTAATAGTCCCTGCGCTAGTATTCATTAATAACTCAAGTGCTTGGTCTATGGTTTCAACAGCATGAATAGCAAATTCACCTCGTTCAACTGCATTTATCACTTCCGTATTTAACATTAAATTAATAACATTAGTTTTTGGAATAATAACACCTTGCCTACCAGTTAACCCTTTATCTTGGCATAATTGAAAGAACCCCTCTATTTTTTCATTAACGCCACCAATAGACTGCACTTCTCCATGCTGATTTATTGATCCTGTTATAGCTAAACTTTGATCAATAGGCAATAACGTAATAGCTGAGATAAGTGCACACAGTTCAGCCATAGAAGCACTATCACCATCAATATGGCCATAAGATTGTTCAATAGCAATATTAGCTGAAATTGACACCGGAAAATTTTGCCCATATTTGTGACCTAAATAACCAGTCAGTAATAGCACACCTTTAGAATGGATAGATTTACCTAAATCAACTTCACGTTCAATATCAGTAACGCCGTCGCTTCCTGCATAAACCGTTGCAGTAATACGAGCTGGCGTACCAAAAACACTATCACCTATTTCTAAAACAGTTAAACCATTAACTTTACCAACAAAGTCACCATCCGTACTAATAAGTACTTGCTGCTCTTTAATTTCACTGAGCCAAGTTTCACTTAAACGGCCAATACGACGCTTTTTAGCCGCTTGTGCCATTTTTATATGCTCAGCAGTTAGCCCCCCCGTAGCACCTTGTTTTTGCCAACAATAATTAGCTTCATCAAGTAAGTCATTCACTTGTACAATGTTAGCTGAAATTTTTTGTTGGTGTTCCCCTCTTCTTAAAGCATAACGGACTAATTCAAGTATCGCTTCATCACTTATTTCAGGGTAATTGTGCTTACTGCCCCGTTGACGAATAAGTTCGGCAAAAGCAATCAAGTTATCATCACTTTTATCTAAATGGCGGTCAAAATCAGCGAGTACTCTAAATAACTCAGTAAACTCTTGATCATAATCTTGCAACGTATAATAAATTTCAGCGTCACCTAACAACACGACTTTAACTTGCAGGGGGATTTTTTCTGGCTGTAGGCTATAAGCACTTGCTTGACTATATTCGGAGTAAGGGTTTTCTATTGTGATTTGCCCTGTTTTAAGTGCAAGTTTCAAACGTGACCATACCATAGGCTGCGTTAAAACTTTATCAGCATCAAGCAATAAATAACCGCCATTTGCCTTGTGTAAAGCACCTGGACGAATTAAACGGTAACTGGTATAACTCGCCCCTTGAAAACTAGCGACATCAACATGACCGAATAAATTTTGATAAGTCGGATTCTGTTCATATATAACAGGTGAGCCTTTAACACTATCATTAGACAACAATAGATTAGGCAAAAAACGCTCTACCATTAACTTACGTAGTTCTTTATCTGTTGCAGTATCTTCAGCGTCACTAACTAAAATTTCTAATACCGCATCAACTACATGGTGCTTGACTTTAGTTATGTATGCCAAAACATCTTTATTATTACTATATTCTTTTTCAAGATCAGTCAAATAAGGCTTAATACCTTGCTCTGCGGTATCGTATTTTAATTGTCTTAAGGCATCACTCGAATGTCTTTTCCACTGAGGTAATTCAAGTAACTGCTCTGCTAATACATTTTCTAATTCACTTAATAATTGGTAAAATTTAGCTCTATCAGTTTCATTTAGACTTGCAAATTCTTTATCATTAAGTGGGTTGCCATCGACAAGTGGTGAAAAACCTACCTCACCATTTTCTTCATACAAAACCACATTATCTTTTAAAGCTATTTCCTCAACGACACCAATTGCTTGATCGTATTTTTGATTGAACTCACGATCAATGGCTGATTTTTGTCTTTGATAACCTGGATTATCAAATATTTCAGGGAATAAATCCAATAAACCATCAATGAATTTATTCATGTTTTTTAGTAACTTTTTTCCTTCCCCTGAGTCGACCGATAGAGTTAATGGTATATGGCTTTCATCAAAATTATTGATATAACACCATTCATCCGGCGCATTTTGTTTTAATGCTAATGTCGTTAACATTTGTTTGATTAATGTTTGACGCCCGGTGCCATGTTCACCCATGGCAAAAACATTAAAACCTATTGCTGACATTGACAAACCAAAATCGAGTGCTTCTTTGGCACGTTCATGACCAACAAAAGTTTGAGTTTTGTCATCAGTTAGATTTTTAGTTAATGTTTTTTGAGAAAAAAGTTGTGCAGATAATGGAGAAGTTAGTGAGTTTTTTTCAACTCGTGTTTTTTTAACAACAGAAAGGGTTACGCTAGTCGCTTTGCTCATGTATATCCTTGAAATATTGGCTGTTTATTTTAAAGGTTCACTTGGGAATATAGGTATTAATCATTAGGGTGTTAATGGTTGTCGAATAAAATATTCACTACCACACTTGGCGCAAAGACCTAATTCACTACAATGAGTTATATGAATAATTTGATGACATTTTTGACATTCAAGCTCACCTAACCCGATAATGTCACCGCTTTGATAATAACCATCATGGTTAAAATCTTCAACGAGTTCAGCCCACTCAACTTGTGATTTATCAGTGAGTTTGGCAAGATTATCCCACAACGTCTCATTTAATATACCAATATAAATAGAATGTTTAACCTCTGCACTGTTTTTTTGATAAAAGTCATGAAAATCATATTTTAGATTTTCAGCAAATAGATGTAGCTTTTCTTCTGACATTGTTTCAGCCGCGTTAGCATACAGTTTAGCCTGCTTAATAAATTCAATTAGGTGTGGTGTTTGTTCTTCTTTGACTTCATTTAGCCAAGCATTAAGTTTTTGGTAAATTTCCGCAAAATAATCATTTTGTTGTGTCATTACTTTTCTCCTTAACTCACCCTATTTTTAGTATAGACAAAGTTGACAATTAAGCCTGTTGTTACCTAGCTAGATAAGGTATTCTACGTCGATAATTAACCCCTGCTAAAAAGATCTGAGAAAACCTTAATGGAAGCCATTTATAACCCGCAAGCGATTGAAGCCACAGTACAAAAATTTTGGACTGATAACAACACCTTTAAAGCCGTTGAGAAACCAGGCAAAGAGAAATTTTATTGTTTAGCCATGTTTCCTTACCCAAGTGGTCGATTACACATGGGTCATGTACGCAATTATAGTCTCGGTGATGTTATTTCTCGCTTTCAACGTATGCAAGGTAAAAATGTAATGCAACCAATGGGTTGGGATGCCTTTGGTTTACCCGCTGAAAATGCTGCCATTAAAAATAATTCAGAGCCTGCAACGTGGACATATCAAAACATTGAGTACATGAAAAAACAGTTAAAATCTCTTGGTTTTGGCTACGACTGGGATAGAGAGTTAGCGACTTGTAAGCAAGATTATTATCGTTGGGAGCAATGGTTTTTTACTCAGCTTTTCGAAAAGGGTTTAGTTTATAAAAAAAATGCGACGGTTAACTGGGATCCCGTAGATCAAACGGTACTAGCTAACGAGCAAGTAATTGACGGTCGCGGTTGGCGTTCTGGCGCTATTGTCGAACGTAAAGAGATCCCACAGTGGTTCATTAAAATTACCGATTACGCTGAAGAATTACTTGATGACTTAGACCAATTAACCGACTGGCCTGAGCAAGTTAAAACCATGCAACGTAACTGGATTGGTCGTTCGCAAGGTGTCGAAATGACATTTCAAGTAGCCGAGGCTTCAGGCAATGCCTCAAGCGAAAGTTTCGACATTTATACCACTCGTCCTGATACCTTAATGGGGGTTACCTACGTCGCTTTAGCCGCACAACATCCTCTGGCACTTAAAGCGGCCAAAAATAATGCAGAATTAACTGCCTTTATTGATGAATGCAAAAATAGCAAAACCACCGAAGCCGACATGGCAGCGATGGAGAAAAAAGGCGTAGATACAGGTATTAAAGCTATTCATCCGATTACAGGTGAATTAGTACCTGTATGGGCTGCTAACTTTGTCTTAATGGATTACGGCTCAGGTGCAGTTATGTCTGTACCAGGTCACGATCAACGTGATTACGAATTTGCTGAAAAATATAACTTAATTATTAAGCAAGTTATAGCGGGTCAAGATGGCGATGATATTGAAAAGTCGGCTATTACTGAAAAGTCCACCTTGGTTAACTCTGGTGAGTTTGACGGTTTAAACTTTGAACAAGCATTTAAAGCAATTAGCGATAAGCTAACTAGCGAAAACAAAGGAAAAATAACGACTAACTACCGTTTACGCGACTGGGGTGTATCACGTCAACGTTATTGGGGTACGCCTATCCCGATGGTCAACCTTGCGAATGGCCAATCGGTACCTGTGCCTGAAAGTGAACTACCGGTAGTGTTGCCTGAAGATGTCGTGATGAACGGTGTAACCTCACCGATAAAAGACGACCCTGAATGGGCAAAAACGACTTATAATGGCGAAGATGCTTTACGTGAAACAGATACCTTTGATACGTTTATGGAATCATCTTGGTATTACGCTCGTTATTGCTCACCAAACGACGATACTCAAATGCTTGATCCAGAAAAAGCCAATTACTGGTTACCTGTAGATCAGTATATCGGTGGTATTGAACATGCTATCTTACATTTACTTTATTCTCGTTTTTTCCATAAATTATTACGTGATGTCGGTTTAGTAAAATGTGATGAGCCCTTTAAAAAATTATTATGTCAAGGCATGGTATTGGCTGAAACTTATTACCGTGAAGCCGATAACGGCGCACAAGATTGGATTGCACCGAGCGATGTTGAAATATTAGAGCGTAACGATAAAGGCGATATCATCAAAGCAGTAAGTAAACTTGATGGTGAATCGGTGCTTTCTGCAGGTATGAGTAAGATGTCAAAATCTAAAAATAACGGCATTGACCCACAAGAAGTTATTCATAAATACGGCGCTGATACTGTGCGTTTATTCATTATGTTTACTTCACCGCCAGAGCAAACTTTAGAATGGTCTGATGCTGGCGTTGAAGGTGCACATCGTTTTGTTAAGCGTGTTTACAAATTAACTCATGACTTAATCGAAGTAACGCCGGGTGCTGAATTACCTTGCATTACTACACTTAGCTTAACAAGCGAGCAAAAAACGCTACGTCGTGAATTACACAAAACCATTGAGAAAGTAACGGATGATATAGGTCGTCGTAATACGTTCAATACAGCCATTGCTGCGATCATGGAGCTTATGAATCACCTGAACAAAGCTAAGCTTGACTCTATAGAAGATAAAGCGGTTATGATTGAAGCTGTACGTTCAGTTATATTAATGCTTACACCGATTACTCCACACTTATGTCATCATTTATGGCTTCAACTTGATAATAACAATAAAAGTGTTGAAGATGTGTCATGGCCAACTGTTGATAAAACAGCATTAATTGAAGATGAAAAGCTGATCATAGTTCAAGTCAATGGTAAGTTACGTGCAAAAATTACCGTTAGCGCAGATGCAAGTAAAGAAAGCATTGAATCTTTAGGCCTAAGTAATGAGAACGTTGTAAAATTTACTGAAGATAAAACAATACGTAAAGTTATTTATATTCCAGGTAAATTACTTAATATTGTTGCTAACTAGTAGTTATAATTAATATTTCAGCAGGATCTTTTTAAAGTGTCACTAAAACCATTGCTAAAACAGATAGTTATCATCTTAATTACCACAGGTTTATTATCGGCTTGTGGTTTTCAATTACGTGGTGATTATTTACTTGATGACGAGTTGCAAACTTTGTATGTAAGTTCAAGCGATGTACACGGTGAGCTAACTCGTTTAGTTAAATTGCATTTAACTCGAAATCAAGTACAGGTTTTAAAACATTCAAAATTAGATGTACCTGAACTACGCATTGTCTCTGATAAATTAGATAGACGAACTTTATCGGTATTCCCAAACGGTCAAGTAGCCGAATATGAATTAATATATTCTGTACATTATCAACTGCGCTTTAGTGGCGAAGATGCAAAAAATTTCCGTTTCGAACTTTATCGTGATTATCAAGATGACCCTAACCTTGCTTTAGCAAAAAGTCGGGAGTTATCATTATTACTCAGCGAAATGAGAACCGCGGCCAGTGATAAAATATTGCGCGATATGGCCAGAATTCAACGTTAATTGTTACTACAATAATGATTACCATAATAAATAGGCTTTAATGAAAATTTACCATAACCAACTAACGCAAACATTAACACGGGGCTTTATTCCCGTGTGGTTAGTTTTTGGTGATGAGCCTTGGCAAAAAAATGATAGTCTCGCGGTAATTAAAGAGCAGGCAAAACAGCAAGGATTTAGTGAGTTAATACGCTTTAGCAGTGAAAGCGGTTTTGACTGGCAACAATTGATAGACGAATACCAAGCATTAAGTTTATTTGCTAGCCAACGCATTATCGAAATTGAGCTAACGAATATTAAAGTAGGCGATACAGGTAACAAAGCCTTACTTGCTTTAGCTGAGCGCTTAACCTCTGATGCAAAAAATGCTCATAATCCACAAGATATTATCTTTATCTTTCATGGTGCAAAACTTGATGCGGCATCAGCTAATAGAAAATGGTTTAAAAACTTAAGCCAATTAGGTTGTTACCTGCCTTTATACGATATTGAACTAAAGGCCATGCCACAGTGGTTAAACCAACAAGCAAGACAACACCAACTGAATTTAGCCCCTGAGGTTAACGCGTTATTAATAGAGCTTTTTGAAGGTAACTTACCTGCACTCGCCCAAGAGTTACAAAAACTATCCTTACTTTTTGGTCAAAACTTAATAAGCCTTGAGCAAGCCGAGCAGTTAGTGATCAAACAAGCCAAGTTTAATCCTTTTCAGGTTATTGATGCGTTATTACGCGGAGATTGTGCGAAATGCCTTGTTATGCTTGACCAATTACAACAAGAAGGTACCGCGCCTGCACAGCTTATTTGGGTTTTTCATAAAGAAATAA
>JAWSUX010000035.1:9233-10261 GCA_033852215.1 Colwellia sp.
GCAAACCACTTTATCAACATGCACTAACCCACATCACTTTAGCTAATGTTAATCGTGCTATGGCTCGAATAAGTGATATTGATTTACTAAGTAAAACAAGCAGTGAGTTTAATGTTTTCATTTTGCTTGCTGATTTATGCGTTACGTTATACCACGGAGAAAAAACGCAACATTTAAGTCTATCTTATGGTTAATAAATTAACAGAAATTCAAACTAGCGGCCTTGGTATTTTTGGTGGTACATTTGATCCCATACACTTAGGTCACACTCAATCAGCGCAAGCTGCTGCTAAGGCTCTAAACTTAACCAAAATACTTTTTATTCCCGCTCATATTCCTCCACATAAAAACTGTGCTAAAAGTGCACCAACCGCAAGCCCAGAACAACGTGCAACTATGGTAGAACTCGCATGTCAAGACAACATAATATTTGAATGTGACAAAAGAGAGCTCCGACGCAAAGAGCACTCTTATACCATCGATACACTAAAGGAATTAAAGCAAGAGTTCCCAGATCAACGATTGTATTTCATTATTGGTATGGATTCATTACTGTCATTTACTGCTTGGCATCGCTACCAAGATATTTTAAAACTATGTCACTTGGTCGTAAACACACGACCAAACTATAATTTAAATCAACTTAATAGCGATACCACGGCACTATTAAGTAAACACCAAGTTGATAGTATTAACGAGCTAAACAACACAGCTGTTGGCGCTATTTTCTTTACTAAACCTATCGCTATTGACATCTCATCAACAAGTATTAGAAATAGCTTACAACGCAATCAAAGCGAGCATTTACAACTTTCTACTCGCGTAATAAACTTTATCAAAAAAAATAAGCTTTATCGTTAATCCGTTGCTTGGGTATGTTTATAAAAAGTGTTAATATTAAAGCATTATTGCCGTTGTTTTAGCGGACACACAAAATAGGTACATGAAATATCGTGTGCTTTTCGTAAATATAGGAAGAACACCTTGCAAACTGAACAACTTAAAACATTCATCATTGAAAAACTTGA
>JAWSUX010000036.1:0-12979 GCA_033852215.1 Colwellia sp.
TTTTTTATTTGATAATCTATAACTTTATTGACTCATTTATTATGAGAAAACAACTTGCTCTTCGCCATCGGCTTTATCCGCTATTTCGCCAATATGCCAAGCGTTCTCGCCATGAACCGTTAAGATTTCAATGCTTTGTGCCACTTTATCAGCCGGTACTACGATAACCATACCAACACCACAGTTGAAAGTGCGGTACATTTCATGCTCAGTGATATTACCTTTATCTTGTAACCAATTAAAGATACTCGGCCATTGCCAGCTATCGCCTTTAATAACAGCTTGTGCTGTTTCAGGTAATACACGAGGAATATTTTCCCAGAATCCACCACCGGTAATATGAGAAAGTGCGTGCACATCTACATTTTTCAGCAACTCAAGTACAGACTTTACGTAGATTTTTGTAGGTTCAAGTAAATGATCAGCGATTTTCTTACCATCAAGTAATTCATTAGTATCGGTGTTGTTTACCTCTAATACTTTACGAATTAAAGAGAAACCATTTGAATGAGGGCCTGAGGCGCCAAGCGCAATCAGTTGATCACCAGCAGCAACATTTGTACCGTCAATTAAACGAGATTTTTCAGCGACACCAACACAAAAACCTGCAATGTCGTAATCACCTTTATGATACATACCAGGCATTTCAGCAGTTTCACCGCCAACAAGAGCACAACCTGATTGAATACACCCTTCAGCAATACCTTCAACAACAGATGAGGCAACAGCGACGTCTAATTTTGCTGTGGCATAATAATCAAGGAAAAATAATGGCTCAGCACCTTGCACTATTAAGTCATTAACACACATAGCAACAAGGTCGATACCAACAGTATCATGCTTGGCTAGGTCAATTGCTAAACGTAATTTAGTACCTACACCGTCGGTACCCGCAACTAAAACAGGCTCTTTATAACCTGTAGGTAATTGGCATACTGAGCCAAAACCACCTAAACCACCCATAACTTCAGGTCGAGTTGTGCGTTTAACCGCACCTTTAATGTTTTCAACTAAGGCATTACCAGCATCAATATCAACACCAGCGTCTTTATAGCTTAAGGACTGTTTTTGTTCGCTCACGGGAAACCTCAAAAAATTACCGATAGAATAAATACCCAATAAACTCATTAGATATTAAAGTGCCGTATTCTATCAGTGCAGCAGCTCAGACTCAAGACTCGATAGTACTTCTTATTTTTCTTTATATGGGTTTTATCTATGAAGATTTTTTTACAGGATTATTTATAATATTTGGTCATTAAAATAGTTAACATTGTGATAAGATCTACTTCACACTTTCCTTATTTTTTATGTTTTTATTTAGCATGTTTAAATATTTTATTGTCTCATTTTATATCGCTTTGTTGTTCGTTGGTCGCAATGCCTATTCACTTGAAGTTAATGATTTATATCAAGCAAGTGTCGGAGTTGACTCTCAAAGTATTAGTGAGCGAAGACGCGGATTAAAGACAGCTATGCAAGCAGTTATGCTTAAAGTAGGTGGTCAGTTAAGTGTTTTAGACAATAACGTATTAAAGAAAGCGTTAAAAACAGCAAATACTTATATAACGCAATACCATTATCAGCAAGTAATGCAGCAAGTAATGCAGCAAGTAAATCAGCCGAAAAAACTCTCTACTGAGAAGCAACTTAATTTAGTTGTTAGCTTTAATGAAGATAAAATAAATAAACTATTCTACCAAGCAAACCTTTCTATTTGGGGACGTTTGCGACCGCAATTATTATTGTGGCTTATTGATGAACATGGGTTACAGCGCTCTATTATCTCTAATTCGACAACAGCTCATTCGATAAAACCTAATACGTCCAATATCAACTTCCCTAATGTCGTGAGCGACTTTTCTTATCAACGTGGTTTACCAGTACTTATGCCATTAATGGATTTTGATGACGCAAGCCAAATTATGTTAAGTGATCTATGGGGGCGTTTTGAACAACCTATTCGTTATGCCTCTGCAAGATATTCTCCGGAAGCGATTGTTGTGATAAGAATTTCTAATTCGAGTTTAGTCCCTTTAGCAGAGAGCACTGAGTTAGGCAATACTACGAATAACCATGATATAGATAACAATCAAGAACTTGTTAATACCAACCGTTTGAAAAGTAACTGTGGTTTATTGTGCGTTGAAGATAAAGTTCAGTATGCTTTAGATTGGACCTTGTTATCTCCACAAGTCATCACAAGTGGTCAGAGCATTAATCAACAACAAATCTTTAGCCAGCAGTACCAAGGAACAGATAAAAAGTTACTTTTACAACAAGGCTTAGCTGATGTCACCGAGATTATTTATCAGCATTATGCGCTGTCGACTGAGGTAAATAATAAGGTTGTTATTGAGGTTGCCAATATTGAATCTCTTACGGCTTATGCTCAGTTATTTGATTTTTTAACCGATTTATCGGCAATAAAATCTGTAACACTTGTTTCAGCAAAAGGCAGTGCAAGACGTTTTGATTTAGAATTGTTAGGCTCGAAAAGTGCTTTGTTGGCATCACTAAAGCTGAATAAAAAGTTACAGCAGTATATCGATCCATTGGCGCAAGTTGATGAAAGTGCTATTCCCATTTTTTATTGGGAGCAACGATGAAACAAGTATCGCAATTAGCGTTGTCAGTACAACTACCAGATGACGAAACCTTTGCAAGTTACCATGATGAATTAAATCAAGGTGCTGTTAAGCAATTACAGAGTTTCTTGAAGCCGACAAGTGACTTACCCCATAGTTTTTATTTATTTGGTTTATCTAGTGTTGGTAAATCGCACTTACTTCACGCCAGTAGTGCTAACGCTGCAGCCCAGGGTAAATCTTCAGTTTGTTTGTCTTGTGCCGAGTTAGTTAATTTACCCGTCGCAGTATTAGATGGACTAGAGCAAATATATTTAATTTGCTTGGATGATATCGATTTGATTGCAGGCAATGAGCAATGGCAAAAAGCTATTTTTGATCTCTATAACCGAGTATTAGAGCAGAATAATTATCTATTAATTACCGGTAATGAAAGTGCTGCGAAATTAGGTATTAGCTTGCCGGATCTTGTTTCTCGATTAAGTTGGGGATTTACGGAACAAATAAAACCGTTAGATGATGATAACAAAATGCTCGCTTTGCAATATAGAGCAGGGCAGCGTGGTTTAACGTTAAGCGATGAAGTGGTACGCTTTTTAGTTAACCGTTCAAGTCGAGATATGGCAAGTTTGCTTGATGCATTGGACGTGCTTGATAAAGCGTCTATTCGTGAGCAAAGAAAAATAACGATACCTTTTATTAAAGAAATACTAAGTTTAACTTAAGTTCACTTAAACTTAGTATTTCTCATCATCTGGATAAAAAGTAAAAAGTTTACTACCTTGAATCGCAGTATTTTAAGCAGAGCTAACATCAGCAATTAAGCTTAAGGTCGAGGTAAAGTAGCTGTGATAAATTAAGCTTTTTATCACAGCTAAAAGCTTAATTTATATCTTATCTCTATAAAACTTACGTGTTATCTGTCTTCTTCTTTCTTATGCTCAAGCCAAGCTCTTGCCCTCTAAATTTTGCATAATAAGTTGCACCATAAAACATAGCACTTGCAAATATGAGTTCTAGTAGTGCCCAGACTCTATCTTCGGGTAATACCCACAGTGTGGTTAAGCTATGTAAAAAATAAATAAGTACAATAAAGTTTGACCATGCGTAGGTGTAAGGCTTGCCTTGTAATAAGCCTTTCAACGGAAAAAGTAGCGGTAAAGTAAACAAAAGTAATGACGTTGTTGTACTCAAACTCTCACTGGGGCTGAGTACAATAAGCCATAACGGCATAAAAAAGAGTAAGGAAAAATAGCCTGTTAAGGCTATTTTTTTTAAATTGTTGGTTGATATTCTTTGTTTATTCATAATGTGCTTAAGCTAGTCGCTACTCAGTAAAAAATGTCAGTACGTTTTCAGGAGGGCGGCCAATAATAGCCTTACTACCGTTAGTGACGATCGGGCGTTCGATTAATTTCGGTGTCTGAGACATCGCATTAATGAGTGCTTCATCATTTGCATCTTTTAGGCTCTGTTCGCTAAATTCAGCTTCTTTTGCCCGCATTATCTCAATAGCTGTACAATTGAGTTGCTGTAATAGTTGCTTGATTTCATTGCTGGTTAAAGGTGTTTTTAAGTATTCAACTATTTTTATTTCTTGCTTTGCTAATGTACTTTGTTCTTCGAGTAACGCTAACGTTTGTCTGCTTTTTGAACACCGAGGGTTGTGGTAAATAGTGTACATATTATTATCCTTGATAAAACTTTCTTAATATTGAGTATATGTATGCTTATAAATAGTTATATTTTATAAACGCTTAAGGCGATTTTCTTGTTCTTGAAATTGTAAAATACGAGCTTTGATACGTTTTTGTAATAAAGGTTGATCGTCAACAAATGCATAACTGGTTTGTAGTTCGTCTATCGCTTTAGAATAAGCACCAAGTAAAGCCATTAATTCGGCTTTATTAATATGCATTAACCCCGTTTTACCTTGCTGGCGATACAAAGACGTTAATATATCATAGGCAATAAAATTTCCAGGGTTGACGAGTAAAAAATCTTGTAATACTTGTGCTGATTTATCATATTGCTTAGCGGTAAGTAGCGCATTGCCATAATTTAAGCTAATAACTTGGTTATTAGGCATTAATAAACTTAAATCAGCTAACATGTTTAATGCTTTATTTATGTTCTTGTTTGCAAGATAAACATCGGTTAATGCATCAACATAAAATAAATTATTTTTATCTGTTAGCCTTAATTTTTCTAATAATTTTTGGGCTTTATTATATTGTTTATCTTCAAAATAAGATAAAGCTAATCCGTATTGCGCACTTTCTTTAAGTTGGTAATGACTCTTCGTTAATAGTCGTTGGTAATAACCAATATTTGTTTTGTTATCACTTTGATACCTTGCTTTTATACGTGCTTTGGCTAATTCAAAGTTTAAGCTCACAGGTAAAGGTCTTACAGGGTAGTTATGAGCTCGTTGGCGAGCCTCAGCTATGCGTGATTCAGGTAACGGATGAGTGAGCAGCATCGCAGGTGGTTTACTTGTATAGCGATACTTTTCTGACATTTTTCTAAAAAAACTTGGTGCTCCTTGAGGATCAAAACCACTGTTTGCTAATAAGGCAATACCGACTCTATCGGCTTCTTTTTCATTTCCTCGGGTATAATTAATGCTTGCTTGCTGCGCTGCAGCCATACTTGCACTCAATGCTGCCATGCCAACAGCAGGGTTAACTAAAGTAATTAACACACTTGATAACATGGCTGCCATGGTTAGCGGCTGACTTTGACTTTGAGACTCTAAACGACGAGCCAAGTGACGTTGCGTTACGTGAGATATTTCATGTGCAAGCACGGAAGCAAGCTCACTTTCAGTATCTGCGGTGGTAACTAAGCCACTATGCACACCAACATGGCCACCAAAAAAGGCAAAGGCGTTTAATTCATTATTATTAAGTAAAAAGAATTCAAAGGCATAATTTACATCATTCGCATTTCTAACGAGTCTATTACCTAAATCGTTAATGTATTCTATTAAAACAGGATCTTGAATCATGGGTTGGCTTGCGCGTAATTGACGCATCATGGCTTGACCAATAAGCCGTTCTTTATCAAGGGATAATACACTAAAGCCTGAAATTCCAATGTCAGGTAATTTATTCTTATCATTTTGATTACTATAAGCGTTAGCGTTATAACTTGTTGCGCTTGCGATACTTAACGTAATAATTATGGCACTAAGCAATGGTTTGATAGTAAACAATACAATGTCCTATGTGATTTTCTGAAAATTTTGTGAAAGAACGCAAAGAGAAGCTAAGTTAGGAGCATTTATCAAGTAACGTCCTAAATTAGGTGATTCTATATTAGGTGATAATATACTAGGTAATTATATTACCATTTCTGTTTGCTATTTCTTGATAGAATTGTGCAATATTATAACCTTTGATTTCTAAAACTTGAAAAGATTCGCTTAAGTTTAAAATTAATTCTTCGACTCTTTTATGCGCGAACCTAATTAATGCTATATCACCATCATCGCCACTCTGATAACAAAAAATACTAAAAGCAACCAAGCTATTTATTCTAAATAACATCTGCATACTTTCAGGTTGCCAATTAATAAAGGGGCAGCTAGCTTGGCTGTTTTCATGAAGAACAGGGTAACAATGTAATTCATAACCCATATCACCATATTCATGGCGTAATATTATTTTGGGTTTGTGCTTAATTGTTAAATTGCCGTATTTATCTTTATTGCCTTCTAATAAAGGCAAATTCCAAGTATCAGGATTTAATATGCGTTTATAGGCACTATCAAAACCATGAGTTAAAATGCCATCTAAGTCACCAAGAGATGATGACACTAGATGAAAAATAGCGGGAACATCGCCCCAGGTGATTTTTCGTTTATAAGCATTTATTTCTTTTAAGTTTGTATGCTCGTTCAATGAGCTCATTTAGTTAATTTTCCTAGTATAAATTTTTATTAAGACTTGCCGTAACTGCTACTGTATAGTTGATCTCACTAAGTGCTTAATCGATTGTCGCAAATTAGCTTAGCAAACTAAAGGGTTGATTTACTATTCACATGATTTTTAACTATGATGGCACGAATGATAAATGTCCTGTACCTTTAGTAACAATGCGTTTGTTGTTAAAGAAACTACAGTCAGGTGATCAATGTATTGTGTTAATAAAAGATCCCGGTTCACGTGAAGATATCCCTAAATTATTAACCAAACAGCATTATTGTTATACTCAGCGTGCTCTTGCTGATGGTCTTGTTGAAGTTACCATTGAGAGCCAAATTAAGTAAAAACAAGTAGAATTAACTCGAATAAAGTACAATTAACTCGAATTTTAAATAGGAAATAAACGCGTTATGTTTAAGTTGTTTAATGATTGGTATGCACGTAAATTCTCAGATCCGCATGCAGTTACTTTGGTTGTCATTCTAGTTTGTTCTGCTTTATTTATAGCCCTATTTAGCCAATTACTCATGCCCGTTTTTGTCGCTATATCAATTGCTTTTTTATTAGATTTACCCGTAAATAAATTAATTCAATTATCTATGTCGCGCACAAGTGCCACTGTTTTTGTTGTCGCTACTTTTGTCGGTTTTTCACTTGTTGGTATTTTAGGGTTAATGCCTATTATTTGGCAGCAAAGTAGTCGTTTGGTTCAGGAAGTGCCACATATGGCATTTCAAGGCAAAGAGTACTTATTAACCTTACCAGAAAAATATCCAGAGCTAGTGCAAGTACCACAAATGGAAACATTTATATCATTAGTGAATGACAAAATATTAGAGTGGGGACAAGTGGCGGTACAAGCTTCGTTAAACTCTATTTCTGATGTTGTAGCGTTAATGGTTTATCTTATTTTAGTGCCTTTAATGGTATTCTTTTTTCTAAAAGATAAAAAAGAAATCTTGGCCAATATAGCGAGTTTCTTACCGAAAGAGCGCCGAATGGCAGTGCAAGTGAGTAAAGAAATGAATCAGCAAATTCTGAACTATATTCGTGGCAAGGTGATAGAAATACTTATAGTTGGTGCGTCAACGACAATTGCTTTTATTTTATTAGATTTACACTATGCAGTATTGCTTGGCGTATTGGTTGGCCTTTCGGTTTTAGTCCCTTATGTTGGCGCTACAGTGGTAACTATTCCTGTATTTTTAGTCGCATTATTTCAATTTGGTTTTAGCAATGAATTTGGTTATGTGATGTTGGCTTATGGCATTATTCAGGCTATTGATGGCAATGTTATTGTACCATTACTTTTTTCTGAGGCGGTGAACTTACATCCCGTCACTATTATTGTTGCGGTCATATTTTTTGGCGGTTTATGGGGCTTTTGGGGGATATTTTTTGCTATACCTTTAGCTACTCTTGTCAAAGCGGTTATGAATGCCTGGCCGTCAGCTGCTGAATCAGAACCAGCAACCTAGCTTATTATAGCCAGAGTTCAATATACAAATGCACCAAACCGAGAAGTAAGGTTTGGTGCATTTGTACAGTTAACTATTTATCGCTAAGCTCTGCTAATACATCTAACACGACTTGATGATGATCTTTTGTTTTAAACTTGTTAAAAACATGACTTATTTTTCCGTCTAAAGCAATAAGAAAGCTTAAACGGTGAATACCGTCATATTCTTTGCCCATAAATTTTTTCAATCCCCAAACTCCAAACTGATCTGCAACTTGATGATCAACATCGGAAAGTAATGAAAAATTAAGTTCATCTCGTTGACAAAATTTTGTTAAGCGCTTTACTTCATCTGGACTAATACCAAAAACCACCGTGTTTAGCTGAGCTAATTTTTCTTTACTATCGCGTAAACCTTGGGCTTGTACTGTGCAGCCTGGAGTCATCGCTTTAGGGTAAAAATAGACTAATACCTGTTTGCCATTTTCTCCAATGAAGTCACTAAGAGATACAGAGTTATCATCTTGATCAGGTAAAGTGAAATCAGGAGCTATATCGCCCACTTGTAATGTATTCATTTATTGCATCCTAAAGTTAATTATTACTAAATTGTAACATGCTTAAATTTATGAATCTAAATAGCCCTGACTTAATTATCATAAAAAGTACGTGAAACATTCAATAACTATCGTGAGATATACAATAGGTTAGTGTGTTTTTAGACTTTATTATTAATAACAGCTAAATAATATATCTGCTTGGCAGATATAGTAGTAGAAATAAGTTCGTTTATTTAGTTCTGATCTAGTACTATGTAACTAGGCCATGTTATAACAGTAACGAGTTATGGCTTGTATACTTCGAAATAGGTATGCGTTAAAAGATGAGGTACAACTATTAATGAGCAATGTCATAAGTCCTAACTTACAAAAATTTCAAAAACAAATATTAAGTTTGGTCCCTTATGCGAGCAACGACAGGTTAGAATATCTGGTTCAAAAACTCTTACCTGAAGAGCATTCTAGTCGGCACCTTGCTGTTAAAAACGAAATCAAAAAACTTGCTCAACAAGCAACTAAAGTCATTGATTTGCGTTCACTTTTTTCTGATTCTGAAATTGTTATACACAATAAAATTACACATTATCTTGATGCCGAAGCTAAGGCGTTATTCAATCAAAAACTCGTCGAATATCAAAACCTTTACACCATGGCGGTATACCATGAAGTTTATGAGAATGCGCAAGAGAGAGCTGCCGATAAAGGTGAGTATGGTGGCGTAAGTGAATTTTCAGAGTTCAAAACAGATAAAGCGAAACCTAAACCTTTAGTCAATAAAAATCGAATTATTCATGAATTAAAAACACTTAACTCTTCTTGTAAAGTATTTGTCAATCCTATTATGGGGATGACGTTACAGGGCAAAAGAGAAGTGGGTATTACAGCAAGTATTGAAAAAATGAATAACCGGAAAGTTGTTATCCGGACTGCAAATGAAATAGCGAATTTAAAATCAGAGAAAGTCTATTTATGGTTATATGATCATCATGAAGAAATAGATTTTACTGAAGAACTTGAACTTGGTTTTGTGATTATAGATAGTCAAAGATCTTCCGTCGATAATAAATTTGAATACCTTCTACAATATTCAAGCCCATTAACAGAAAAACAAATGCGGGTTTTATTTGGCTTTTATTTAAGGAAAAAAAGACTCGCCATCATAGGTCCTACAGAGCAATTTGTCGCACCCTTATATGACTCTATTACTTCTAAAGGTTATGAGCAGTTATACCTAAATAAAACACACGACATTCCACTGCTTTGTTATAAAAGCAATGATTTGTGGCATGCGAAAATAGCCATGAAAACTTCCGGTAACGATGATTTATGGAGTTTTTTTAGTGATAAACAACAAAATTTTCATTTACCTGTGTTACTTGGCCATAAAGATATTCAACAGGCGTTAAACGAACGAAGTACTGTTGATAAGTACGCTTTATTACTCAAGTCTAGTTATAAAGAAACGTTTACCTATGCACTGATTTGGTATGATGAATTAGTTAATGATAAAAGTGTCAAAACTGTATTTAATCGTTATTTTAAAGACGGTTTATTTAGAGTACTTAAAATATCCTCGTCGTCTATTAATTCAGAGAAAGATGCGTATGTACCCTCTGCGTTGCCTTGTCATGTTCACCCTAAAATGGCGGTATTAAATAGGGCTCCCCCTAAAGCCGCTTTAGATATGATTAGTAACTGTGAACACATGCTCACAGTATCCGATATAACCAGCTTGTATGAAACAATATATCAACCAATACGTGGTGACATCACTGAATTAGAGAGCCTATTACCTGAACGTTACCAACTTACTGCTGTTGATGAACTTTCTGAAACTGAAATAGTAACGGCTGAAAATGATGACTTAAGAAGTGAAGATCGCTTCGTATTATCTTTTGAAATGGCGATAACACGCAGTAATAATGTTGTTACCTATTTGCCAGGTAAAACCAAAAATGTTTCTATTCAAGGTTTATTAGTAAACCTTACCACTGAAACTAAATTTAAAGCCGGTGAAGAAATTGAAATTGAATTAACGATACCTTTTAACGAGCAAGAACGCATACTGACCAAACAAAAATATATTGTGCTTGGCTATGATAGCCATGGCGCAATTCGCTTGTTAATTAACTTAATTGAAAGCAAACACTTAGCATGTAAAGCGATACGAAAATATCTTTATCAGAATATTGATAACATTGAAGCATGTGGCGTACGAGGCAGTCGTATTTATGGTCTGCAAAAAGCGATGAGAAATATATATGCCCACAATCATTTCTCTATCCCATTTTATTTAAAAGCAACTAAGCACCAACAATATATTAATGCCGCGAGTTTTAGTGGCAATTCAGCGCTTAAACACCTTGTTTATAAAAATGATCATAGTGAAGAAATTATTCTCAATTTGTTGAGTAATAAAACATTCAGAGAATCATGTTTATCAATTATCGCAGCTATCGCATACCAAGACTTACCTGCTCGTGCTTTCTATATTCTTGTTTTACCGAAAGACAAAGATGAAAATGAAGAATATTCGTTCTGGTATCGTGATTTATCGGTGTTAAAAAAATCTTCTCAATTACAAGAGTATACGAATAAAATTTCTAACCTTGGTCAGCCAGCAATTTTAAAAGTAGAATTGAAAAAAAGTAGTAAAGCGCAGAATATGTATTACCGTGATGAAATAACCTATTTAAGAAGTTTAAATAAAGAGCTCGCTAATGATCTTGAGGCTCAATTAGAGAGTACTATTGGCATTGGTGAAGTTACTGATTTAACTGATATTGCCATTGATATGATCCGTAATAGTGGCTAGAGTATTTAAAAGGTTTTACGCAAATCGTGTATGACTTTTGCAGTTATTAGAAGAAATAGCCCGCGTGATTAAATCGTGGGAGGTTCAAAATACCCTTTCGTAGAAGTGTCGGCTCTAGTTAGGCCGTTAGTTACATCATTTTAAAGCCTTGCCCTTAACAGAGTGGGGCTTTTTTATACTCAAAATTTAAAAGGAGATAGAGGGTGGTGTTCATGACTAAAGTAAAGAGGAAGGTTAATCATTATAAGTGTGTGTCTGCTATTTTTTGTTGGTTACACAAAAGCAGCAGATGCAAAAACATTCAAAAATAACTTAAATAGAAATTGTTATATTAATGTATTTTCCATCAAAAATTGGCTTAAAAGTGCTAGCGTGAAAAATATTTTACTTGAGGGAATTGCAGATGAGCTAATTGCACAATTTAACACCGCAGATATAGACCCTGCAAATATAGAAATAGAGGATATTCAATCATGTACCTTTTAGAGCTCAATAATAAAATTAATAAAGCTGCTTGGCACTCAAAAGATGTTGTGTGGTTAAAAGAGCGTAAGAAACAGTGGAAGAAAGTTAGCGCTCAATTAAGAAAGAATAAGGCACTTCGTCCCAAAGACTTAAAGTATTATCAAAATTACTTCTTAACAGGAGAGCTACACACAGAGGCGGATGAGCTTAACTACCCGCCAACGGTTAATGCAACCATTTTGATGATGTTTCATCCAGACCAAACAGAACCTAACCTATTAAGTATATATAATGAGTATTGCATTCTGTTTAAAGAAGTTCGCAGTGATTCTGCTTTAGAGTTCTTTTTTTATGAAATTTCATTTTGTGACTATGGCGCAGAAGGGATTTTAGGGGGGAATGAAGCTTTATACTGTCGTATATTATGTGGCACTACATCTGTTGATTTCTCAAACCTTTTTGCCTCAAAAAACCCTGTGGCTTTTCCGGGCTATTGCCACACTCTAATTCCGTTTTTGTTAGATGATGAAAGTTATAAATATGAGGCTAAGCAGCACCTGACTGATTTTTATTTTTATACTGCGGAAAATGCAAAATTTGATGTAGGTAATAAAGCTATTTATGTAGGCCAATTTCTACAAATCATTTGTTATTACGAATTATTAGACCCTTTTAAAGGTGTTAGTGAAGAGCGCCATTTACGCGCTTGGGCACTAGTTAATAAAGTACGCGAAAAACTAACAGAGCCGAACCTGCCTCAGCCATTAATGGATATTTGGCAAAATATTCAAACAGAGCAAGGTAAAAAACAAGTGTTTGAACATTTTCAAGGAAAATATCCAATACTAAAACAAGTATTTAACTAGAGGTAAATTAACTAGGACATATATGGACGCTTCCTTGATGTCAAGTTAATTAACTAGGACAGTCGCTCAAAATTGCATAATATAAACCTCTCAACTAAGGTTAATAAATAGCCTTTATCTGAGAGGTCTTTTCATGACTACCGCCAGAAAACAATTAATTAGCTTAATTGACAGTAAGTTGCTAACCAACTGCCTTATTGATATTCCAAGGCAGTAATGCCTCAATCTCCTCTACTGTTTCTGCTTGGGGTAATAACGTGAAGACGGTTTTTAAGAGGTAAGTTGCTAACCAACTGC
>JAWSUX010000337.1:0-16239 GCA_033852215.1 Colwellia sp.
CCTATTTTTGAAGAAGATAAATTACCTTGGGTAATGAATAAGCTGTCTATGTCGTTGGGTGATGCGGTGCAACGCTTACCTAAACCCAAAACAAAATTCTCACAAGAACTATCAAAACCCGACGTACATTTGCACTTTTCTACCCCAATTAAAAAAAATCCACAAGCGGGTTATGCACAGGTTAACTTTTCCTACCAAGGAAATTTAGTCAATCCGCATGACGAAAGTCCTACGATTACGCCATCAAACCAAACAAATGGCGGTGTCTCAAGTGAGGTAAAGCTTTATCGAGATTTAGCTTTTGAACAAACGGTGATAGACAAACTTACCGCGTTAAAATTTATGCTTCAGCCTAAGCGTTACGCTTACACTGAATGGGGCACGTTGAATAAAACTAAAGTGCCTGAGTTTTCAATGTTGATGCAAGGCCGATACTTTTGGCATCACTTTTTACACCAAGAATTGTCATTGCTTCAAGATTTAGGCTGGCATATTAGCTTTGCTGATGATTTTTATTATAAAGCGCTTGCTACCGATAGCGTATTTGATGCAGAAGTTATTGAAACCGATGATCATGATTTTTTCTCGTTAGGGTTAAATTTAACCATTGATGGTAAAAAAATGCCCGCGTTTCCTATTTTGCTTGGTGCTATCGAGCAGTTACCTAGAGCGGTTCTACTTGACCGCGGCAAACTTGATAGCGAAAACAAACCACTTATTGCTCCCGACGCCCCTATTTATGTTGATTTAGATAATGGTAACTTTGTTGCTTTGCGTTATCAAAGTGTACAGCCAATATTAAAACAATTTATTGAACTTTTTATGCCAAATGCCTTAAATAAAGATGGCACCATGGAACTATCGCGTTTTCAAAGTCATCAGACTTTATCGATGTTAGATGACCAAGGTTTAATCGCAACAGGCACAAAAAAATTAAGAGTACTGGCTGATAAACTGAAGAATTTTCAACAAGTCAGCTCTGTTGCTGTGCCGACAGGCTTAAACGCTACGTTAAGAACGTATCAGCACCAAGGGTTAAACTGGTTACAATTTTTACGGGAATACCAATTAAATGGTATTTTGGCTGATGACATGGGGTTAGGTAAAACTATTCAAACCTTAGCGCATTTATTAATTGAAAAGCAGCAAGGCCGATTAACTAAACCAGTTTTAATTGTTGCGCCTACCAGTGTTATTTTTAACTGGGCGAATGAAATAGACAAATTTACCCCACAACTTTCTTATCAAGTATTGCACGGTAGTAAACGTCATCAGCACTTTGGCTGTCTTGAACAGGTTAAAGGAGATGAAAAGCCCGAGCATCCAGTTGATATCATCATTACCAGTTATGCGTTAATAACTAAAGATTTAGCGCTGTATAGCGAACAAAAGTTTTATTACCTTATTCTTGATGAAGCCCACTATATAAAAAACACCAAAACTAAATTATACCAAGCGTTTTTAACACTTAAAGCGCAGCATAAACTGTGCTTAACAGGTACACCGATGGAGAATCATTTAGGTGAATTTTGGGCGCAATTTAATTTTTTACTGCCGGGATTTTTAGGTGGACAAAGACAATTTACCAAACTCTTTAGAACCCCAATAGAAAAACACGGTGAGCTAGAGCGTAAGCAGTTATTAAACCAGCGCATTAAGCCGTTTATATTACGCAGAACCAAAGATAAAATAGCGACTGAGTTACCGCCAAAAACTGAAATTATTCAAACCTTGCGTATTGAAGGTAAACAAGCTGAGCTGTATGAATCAGTACGTTTAGCTATGGACAGTCGCTTAAAAGATATAATTGCGGATAAAGGTTTAAAACGTAGTCAGATAGAAGTATTAGATGCGTTATTAAAACTGAGACAGGTATGTAATCACCCGAAGTTATTATCACTTGAAGGCGCTAAAAAAGTAAATCAATCAGCCAAACTTGATTATTTAATGGAAACACTACCAGAGCAAATTGATGAAGGCCGTAAAATATTAATCTTTTCACAGTTTACCAGCATGCTTGCTTTGATAGAGGATGAGTTGGTGAAAGCGAATATTGGTTTTGTTAAATTAACGGGCGCAACCACAAAGAGGCAAGACGTCGTTGATAAGTTTCAGCAAGGTGAAGTACCGGTATTTTTAATTAGCTTGCGAGCAGGTGGCGTTGGTTTAAATTTAACCGCTGCTGATACGGTTATTCATTTTGATCCTTGGTGGAACCCTGCGGTAGAAAACCAAGCAACTGATAGAGCTTATCGTATTGGGCAAGACAAACCAGTTTTTGTTTACAAATATATTATTGAAAACTCAATAGAAGAAAAAATTCAAAAAATTCAGCAAAACAAAGCAGAGTTAGCAAAAGCATTGTTATCTGAAGAAGTGAGTGATAGTAAATTGAGTTTAACTGACGATATTTTAGGCTCGCTACTTGCGCCACTAAGTTAGTACAGCGCCTATTTTGGCCACGGTTAATGCTTTAAAGAAAAATACCCTTTGACTTTTTATTAAAAAAAACACTATTCTTTTTAAGAACTTAATAAAAAGGATGTACTAAATGAACAAAAATATTCTTACCGCAACACTACTCGCTTCATTAACGGCTTTTTCTGCGTTTGCTAAGAGCGAGGTAATCGTTGATGTTAATAACCCGGTTATTGGCTTGATCGGTGCAAGTTATGTGGACCCTGAAGCGTCAATAAATAATACCGTAGGTTTAACCAGTTTGAATGGTTCATCTTACCGCGGTATTGCAGACTATTTAAAAGCAACAACCATAACAAAAGCTAAAGGCTTAGTGTATAGAGAGAATGCTGAGGGTGGTGCCACCAGTGCCGGTGATAATGGCTTTAAATCGATGTTACAACAAGCGCAAGAATTAGTAGAACACACCACACAATGGGCTGACGGTACACATATGAAAGCTGCGGTTATATTTTCATTTAATGACTGTAAACATACCTTAGCAGGTTTGTGCCCAAGTCAAAGTGACATTATTTCTGCTTCAACCAACAATGCACTTGATACCATTAATTACCTTAAAAATAATAACGTAAAAGTTTTTATTGTACGTGCGCCAAATTACGATGATTTAGACTTCCCATTAACTGAACAAATATTCTCAGATATTATTCCGGGTTTTCAAATGGTTGACGAACAAGGTTATCAATTGCTCCAAGATACTTACCAAGAATATGTTCATAATATAGAAGGAGTAACAGTCATTGATGCATGGACATCATTTGACCATATTGGCGATGGCTTACACCCTGATCACAAAACAAAACGAAAAGCGGCTAGAATCATTAATAAAGTGCTTGAAAAAGCATTAAAAAACTAATAATTTTCACATTGTTAAGCTAATTCAACGTTGAAGTACATAACAATAACCCACACTTAATATTGATAAATTAAGTGTGGGTTATTGATGAAAATAAACACAAGTTATTATGGCTGGCTTGATAAGTTATACAACCACAGGAATAAGCTGCGGCTACGCGCAATCTATCTTTTATTTATTAGGCGCTGATTGGTAAACCGTTAGACCAGCCTTTAGCCATACCCACAACTGCTTTTTGGTAATTTGTATTTTTACTAGCTATATTTCTGTGTTTACAAAATTCAGCGTCCTGGTTAAAAATGGACGAAGCTAGTTGTCGACCACCCATTGTTATTCCTGATGTCTTAGATTTTCTCAATTCGGTAAACAGCATAAAGGCCTTAGTTATATCGTTGCTATTATCTTTTAAACACTTAGTTAAATGCCATGCATCCTCTAAAGCTTGACAGGCTCCTTGACCAGATGTAGGTAAAGGAGAATGGGCGGCATCCCCCATTAATACAAGATTATTTTTATGCCATAAATTGATTGGGTCGTGATCATGCACATAAATTTTATTAATACGAGACTGAGGAGTTCCATTAATGACTTTAGCAATGATATCTGACCAGCCATTAAATATTGAATTGAGCTCAGCTTTGTATTTATTAGGATCTATTTCATTGATATTCTTAGAAACAGCACCACCCGCCCAGTAGGCTTTTGTTTTTGACACTGGCACAATACCGAAGCGTTCACCAATCCCCCAATAATCTGAGACTGAAAGCTCTGCGAAATTAACCGATTCATGTTCAATAACGCCAACCCAATTAATAAAACCTTGATAGATTGGCGCATTACTTCCACTGACGTATTTTCTAGCTAATGATTTCATACGACCATCAGCACCAATGATAATATCGGGTTGAATCATTTTGCTATTACTGAATAGAACTTCAGTATTGGAATTATTATTTGATATTTTAATAACGTCATGCCCGTAATGAATATTGATATTTAACTCAATGGTACGTTGAATCAAAATTTTCATAAGATCTTTACGAATAATTGAATAACTAGGGTATTTCATTAATCGGTTCAGCTCATTTATATCAAGTGAGCCAATAGGTTCCCCCATGTTAGAGAAACGATTCATATAATTTATCGAACCTGAAACTTTTGATACTTTATCTAAAACACCAAGTTGCTCAAGTATAAAAGATGCATTAGGCCAACAGACAATACCTGCTCCTATTTCTGAGGGTTTGCTATGACGTTCATAAACAGATACATCGAATCCCCCTTGTTTTAATGCAATAGCAGTACTTAATCCTCCAATACCCCCACCTAAAATTGCAATATTCAAAAAATGACTCCTTGTCCTGACTAAGCGCTTAACGAGCCTGTAAAATCACTCGTTTTTTATATTCTTTTTAAACGAAAGACTCTAACTGGATTATTTTATTTTAACAATCAAAAAAGTAATTAACTACGCCACCCATAATAACGACACGCTGACTTTTGGAGTACTTAATCAGAAGTTATGCGCTATTTAAACAGGCTTGAGCATTGGCTATGCCATGTCTTCTTTGCAAACCAACATGTTCACTAAATTCACTCAAGTGCTCTACGGTGCCTACCAGCTTTCATCACTGTGTAGCCTTGCTAATACAAGTTATTATGAGTGCCCTGATAAGTAAGTAATCGCGATGGATAGTATTAGGTGACACAATGCATGAGAATATGCAGTAGTGGTATTAAGGAGGCATAGCCAGCACACTTTTTTTTGTGCCGGAACATGGTTTTAGTCTGTGGTGGTAAAAATTTATATAGAGCAGCTATCGCTATATTAGCCCACACACTCTTTTTTTAGGTGTGTTTCTTCTGTTATTACTTTCTGCTCTACTTTATTAACAACACGTTGAGCAGGAGAAAATAAAAACTGTTTACTAAATAATAAAGGGATATCAAATTTTTCAATCTCACCTTCTTTATCTTGTAACTTAAGTGAGCAGCCTAACGTAATATCGCGCGGCATAAATTTAGGGTTTAAATGGTGTGTAAAAGGTATTTTTTTCAGCTTATTAGCCGCGATAGAGTAATTAGATTTGATCAGGTTATCTGTACTCGCAATAAGGTAGTTACTGTTATCAAGTAACAAACAACTGCCATTCACTTCAGCTCGTAATGCTTTGATCGGGTGCTTTTCTACATTTTTAATGTGAATTTCCCAACAAACTTCGCCTTGTAATGAAACGTTTTTCAAAACGATTTTAGCCGTAAAGTCGATTGATTTATGACGAATAACGAGATCGTCTTCATTCTTTTTTTGTTTAAACTTTAGAAAGGCTAAAGCTGGCATTAACAGGCTTATAGAGGAGTAAGTTAATATTTGATATAAAGAATAAGATTCAATCACGTTAATTTCCTTATTATGTAATTAATAAGGATGATTCTATACCGTACTCGCTACGGTTTACAAGTGTTATATATCTTCAGGGATTTCTATTTTTTGTTTTCAGTATTTAGCTTATACAGGAATAATTATATTGTATCGTCACTGACTAGTTTAGCTTTTGTTCTCAACCAAAATTCACAGTTGATTCTCTCTTATGTGTAGCTTTAGCAAGTGATGCTCTATCGTTATCAAAGTAATGAACAAGTAAATAATTTAATGACTCTATAAAATCAATTAACCATGCCCCCCATAATAACGACACCATGACTTGCCTAATTTCATTATTCTATGCTGTTTATATCGTAAAGCTAAGCCTGTTTACCATAGGCTTAGCAATACTTTTTTTATTCTTACCATAGCCAGCTAGGAACTAATGAACAAAATTGATTAGTTTTCATTATTCTCACAATTACCTTGGTCATTGGTATTAAAACATTGTTTGGCAAAGGCAAAAAATAGCGCGTCGTAACCGCCGTTGTTGTTCTGAACAAATAAAGCGCCATCTTGATAACAACCATTATCTTTAGATTGATATAATATTGAAGGCGTACCCTGATTTAAATGTACGTCATCAATACCTCGTGGCGGCTGTTCTTGTTCTCTATGGCGACGAACACCGTACATATGCTGATCACGATAGTCGGCTTTATCATTATGGTAGCTTTTGTGATGCTGATTATCGCTATCATCATACTTAGTACCAAAAACTATAATCTTCGTACCATCTGTTAAGAGTGTTTCTAACGTTTCGCTAATACTTGTAGCTGGCAAAGGTTGCACATCTTTCAGCTTATCTATATTAAAAATGGGTTGGTGGATTAAATCTAAAGCTAAACCGTCAGCTTGGCTCGGTAACGGTGTAAAACCTGGTGCTATATCTGAAAATTTTGAGCCGAACGCTTGCGCAATGTCAAAGTTATTGATCAGTAACATTCTAACATTTGCAGACGCTGAACTCTGAATGTCAATATTGACCTGATATTCTTCTTTACTTGCATTGGCTACTTCACAAATTAGATTGAAGTGACTCATACCAGAAGAGTGAGATGTTTTTTCACCTTTATCTGTTTTTATCGTAGCATTCAAAATACCGTATTTTTTATTTGTTGAAAATGACATGAAATTCCTTTTATATTAATTGAGTTGATCAGCAGAATAGGCAGGCTAGCGAGTAATAAAATCACTCAAATAAATGTCTATCTCCTCCTTGAACTAAATATCTATTCTTTACTCTTAAATAAAACACAACATATTTTATTAAGTATGTTTACTTGAATCGCTATAAAAGATACACCTCAGTTCAAATAATAGCTATGACGCTCAATTAAATAAAATCGTTACTTAAATATATTATAGAAAACAATATTGATAAACATATGATTTTATGAGAACTTATGTTTAAGGATAGGAAGTTACCTCTGCACTCATGGACGAGAATAGCATTATAAAATGCCACCTCACTTTTGATTAATACGTCTGTAGCTCTTACACAACTTACAATTTTTAAAATACACACTCTGTGCTAATGACAGCTTATATATTTTTAATTACGTCTTAAAAGGTTATCCATGAAAGTTATTTATAAAAATTACTTTAACGTTATCTTATTGTTAATCGGGTGCCATTGTGGGTAATCGCTTAGAACAACTATTAGAATTTTGGTTTCATAAAAAAGATGATTGCCAGTGGATTTTAGCAACTATTTTTGAAACGCAGGGATCTGCTTATCGTAAAGCGGGTGCAAAGATGTTGTTCAATAGTAATGGTCAAAGTTTTGGTTTATTAAGTGGCGGCTGCCTTGAAGCTGATCTTATGCATAAGGCACAGAAGTGTTTGGCCTCTGGTGATGATGTAATCACTATTTATGATATGCAAGACGATGCTGATATTTCATGGCAACTGGGTATAGGTTGTGGTGGTGTTGTTAAGGTATTATTACAACGAGTTGATAAATCAAATGGTTACCAAGGACTTACCTCGTTAAGAGATAACTTAATTAACAGGGTTGAATGTTATTATCAGCAAAATTTAACTAACCATCGTTCCGTTATAAAAAAATTTAATCAAGTACTCACTCCTGAGCAGTTCAATGCACGTAATAAGTTACTAACAGCTGAAAATTTTATCGCTAAGATCACCCCAAGACCTGCCATTGCAATTATGGGTGCAGGCACCGATGCTCAACCCTTGGTTAATATTGCACATTCACTTGGTTGGCATATAAGCTTGTTTGATTCACGGGTTAACTATGGACGGTCGGCCTATTTTAAAAAAGCAGATGAAATTATTAAAGCTCCCTATAAAACCCTTTCTGATTGCCAATTTCTCAACAATGCCGACGTTATAATTATCATGAATCACAGTATCACTTTAGACGCAGAGGCGTTATTAGTGAGTGAGCAAACTCAGGCATTATATATCGGTATGTTAGGCCCCGAACACCGAACAGAAAGAGTATTAAAGCACGCAGGACTTAAGCTGAGTAATCTAAAGAAACCTTTCTTTAATCCTATTGGATTAGATTTAGGTGGCGAATTACCTGAATCAATAGCGTTGTCAATATTATCTCAAGCACATGCATATATTGAACAAGCAAGTGCTTTACCTTTAAGTAAAAAAATAGACAAAAACATAGATAACAACATTCAACAAAAAATCAGTTCAGTCGCGTCTTAACTCACAACAGAAGTCTCGACTGAACTCTGCAATATAAAATAATAATACTATTTAATAAGGAAATTTTTCATGTCAAATACGGTTAGTTTTTATCTCAATGGTGAATCTGTTTCTATTGATAACCCCTCTCCCGATCTGTTGCTAATTGATTATCTACGCTCACCTCAAATCAGCCTCGCGGGGGCAAAAAAAGGTTGCGGCCAAGGAGGATGTGGCGCTTGTACGGTGATTCTTTCTCGTTGGGACACTGAAAAAGATAGTCCTGAACATCGTTCAATTAACTCATGTTTAAGAGCTGTATGCTCATTACAAGGTTTATCCGTTACCACCATTGAAGGAACAGGCGCATCTAAACGCCCACCTCCAGCTCACCCCAAACATTCTTTGGCAAGTCCTCGGGCAGGTGCGCCACTTGAAGGAGCAGTTAGTAAACATTTACAAAATGCACAGCAAAAAGGTTTGGAAATACGGGTGAATTTGTTAGACAGCGGTAATGAAGGCGGCTTGAGTAAGCCAATAACATCTATTGATCTAGATTGTTTGCCCGCTATAGATACCAGTATAAATCCTGTTGCTTACCGCCTAGCGGTTAATAACGGTAGTCAGTGTGGTTATTGTTCAACGGGGTTTGTAATGAACATGTCGGCTTATTTAGCTAATAATCCCAAGCCGACCAAAAAGCAGATAGAACAGGCCTTTGATGGTAATATTTGTCGTTGTACTGGTTACCGCCCTATTTTAACGGCCATGAAAACTTTTGCGGTTGATTGGTCAGCAGCAGATGAAAAAAACCGTATGAAACTGCTGGTCGATGATCAAGTTAAGGCACAAAATGTAGGAGATATGGTTACTATTCCCTATCCGTCTGAAGCAAAGATTCATACACATGGCGCTAAAATCCGTGGTAGTCGACAGCAGTGGCGTACACCTCGAAATATTGACAAGTTATTGAAAATCTATCAACACCATAACTATGAAGATATTTATTTGTTACACGCTAACACCTCCTATGGTGTTTATACCGAAGACTTTGTCTCTCGAGAGTATTTAGTCGATATTAGCAAGCTTAACGAATTGTATGCATTAGAACGAAATGACAACATATTACGTGTTGGTGCAGGTAAAACTTATACTGAATTACTCAATTACCTGAACAACATAATCGATGAAGAAGGGTTGTCGCAAACCACTGCCATCGGTGCATTGCAATTTATGGCACATAGAACGGCTGGCACTATTATCAGAAATGCCGCGACACTTGGCGGCAACTCAATGTTAGTGCTAAAACATATTTGTCAAAATACCGGAGAACCATTCCCGTCGGATTTATTTACTGTACTCTCTGCTTTAGGCACTGCATTAGTATTTATCGATTTAAAAAATGGCAATCAACGCTCTGCAACAGTAGAAGAGCTAGTATTAGAAATCGCCAACAATCAATCGTTGGCTGAACATATTTTGTTAATTGAATATCAAATTCCAATGGGTCCTACCAATGAAGAAAATGAAATAGTACAGGCACAAAAGGTTGCACTGCGTGATATCAATGCTCACAGTATCGTTAACGTGACTTCTGTTTTAGATTTAGCCGATGATCTGACCGTTAACAAGGTTAACCTAACTTTTGGTGCTATCGCTCCTTATCCATGGCGAGCTACAAAAACAGAAGCTTTGATGGATGGCAAACCTTTAAGTTTAAATGATTTTTCAACCTTAGCTGCCATGCTAGCTATAGAAGTACAAGCAGAGCTCGATTGCTGGAAAAACCGCATGGCGGGCTTAAAATATGAAGGTTTTACCGACAGCTATAAAATTGAACTCGCGACTGCATTTTTATACAAAGCTATAGTCAATGCTCTATTGCAGGTATCGCCTGACTCTGTACCGGACGATGAAAAATCAGCAGGAGAAATTACTTGGGGGAATTGGCCAGTCAGTGATGGTAGCCAACATTACAGCAATAAGCAGTCATTTAAAGCACCTGTTTCTCAACCTTATGTGAAATTAATGGCGCTGTATCAAACCTCTGGGCAAGTGCGTTATACACACGAAATGGAAATACCGCCGACCACGGTAAATGCCTCTTTTGTACAAAGTCAAAAAGCCTTGGCTAATTTTAGCTATCGTAACCCTACCACGGGTGAATACCCAATCAGTATTGATACACTATCAGTCCTGTTGAAAGAATTGTTTCCGCAATTTATTCGCTTGATAAGCCAAATAGATACTCCCCCCGCTGGAGCGCATGATGTTGGTATTGGAGGAGATCAACCAGTATTTGCCAAAGAGCGTGTTAGTTATGTTGGTCAGTCTATTGCGTTAGCCATTGCAGTAGAAGAAAAGCAAGCGAATGTTATCGCTCAGTATATCAGCGATAATTGTATTGAATATAGCACGGTTGATTGGGCACCAGAATGGCAAGTACCAGTGCTTGAATTAGAGGATGCGATTAAGCGCGGCAGTATATTCCCTGATTACCCAGCGACAGCACCATTTTATAGTCATATTTGGAAAATAATTCGCAATAACAGTAAGTTTGGATGGACTACAGCAAACAAAAATCCGCTAGATAAAACCATTGTTAATCGAGAAGTTGAAGTGGATGGCCGTAATTGCAAGGTGGTAGAAAGTACGCAAGTTTGCGGTGGTCAAATTCACTTTTATATGGAAACTCAATCTTGTATCGCAATGCCGGGTGAAGCCGAACATATTACTTTTCACCCTTCTTCACAAAGTCCGATGGAAATGCATCAAACGGCTGCAGCAGTTTTAGGGGTTGAACACAATGCAATTGATGTTGGCATCAGACAATTAGGTGGCGGGTACGGCGGAAAAACAGAGCAAGCTAAATTTGTTATTGGTGCAACTGCGGTAGCAGCGAAAGCGATTGATAAACCGATTAGGCTGGTAATGCCAAGAGATAACGACAGCAGCATGATAGGTAAACGTCACCCTTATTACGGCCAATACCAAATTGCTATTGATGACGGCAGTAACAGTATTGACGATAAAGGTATTATCCGTGGTATGGATTATAACTTCTACGGCGATGGTGGTGCATTTTATGATTGTTCCTTTATTGTCTCGAACTGTTTACAAACTCGCGTTGATAATGCCTACATGGTTGACAACTTCCAGAGTAAATTAGACGTATGTCGTACCAATACCGCGCCCAATACCGCCTTTCGTTCATTTGGGGATATTCAAGGGAAATTGATTTCTGAAAATGCAATTGATGATGCGGCTTACGCTATCGGTATGGATCCGCTAGAAGTTAGAGAGAAAAACCTGTACCAACGTGGCGATGTAACACCTTTTGGTCAACCATTATCTTATTGTTATATACGCGAAGTATGGCAATACCTCAAAGAGAAGTCAGATATTGTTAACCGCAAAATTAAGGTAGCCGAATTTAACAAAAATAATAAATGGCGTAAAAGAGGCATCTACATGCTGCCGGTTAAATATGGCTCAGGTTATAACTTAGTACAACTGGAACAAGCGAGTGCGATGGTGTCAATTTATGCTGGTGATGGCAGTATTGTCATCAATCAAGGCGGCGTTGACATGGGCCAAGGTCTGGTGACTAAAATTGAGCAAATAGCCGCTTATATTTTAAATGTACCGATGGACATTATTCGTATTCAAATGCCTAAAACAGATGTTATTCCCAACCCTAGCAGCACAGGTGGCTCTACTGGTACCGCCTATAATGGACTCGCCGTTAAACAAACCTGTGAAAAAATGCGTGGCCGCTTGCTTGATTTCGGTTATGAAATGCTGAAAGAAAATGGTGACGACTGGTGTAAGGAAAATCAAATCGATTTTTGGAATTATGGCGAAAAAGGCTGGTCTACCACGGTTGAAAAATACGGTAAACCTGTACTTATTTGGCAAAACCTTATTGCATTAGCGAATCAAAAACGTATTAGTCTAGTTGAAGCATTTAACGCTAAAGTACCCGGCGGAGAAACACCAGTACCTAATTTAGTCTATAAAACACTGGAACAACAAAAAGCGATTCCTGGCATTGAAATTTCAGACACTTATATACCCGGTGGTTTTGATTCATTCTGTGGTTTTACTTATTCGGCCGCTTGCTCAGAAGTCGAGGTAGATATACTTACTGGTGAAGTTAAAATTATTCGCTCTGATTTAATGTACGACATGGGTTGGAGTATCAATCCAGCGTTAGATATAGGACAAGTAGAAGGCGCTTTTATTCAAGGCATCGGTTATGTCATGACCGAGAAATTAGTCTTCGAACCAGAAGGCGAAGATGAAGGTCGACTTAATACCGTTAATACTTGGCGTTACAAACCTCCTGGCACGACCAACATTCCATTAGAGATGAATGTTCACTTATTCCCCAGAGATAAGGCAGAAAACGTACCTGAAAACGCTAACGATTTATTATCAGCAAAAGAAGTTGGCGAACCGCCATTAGTTTTGGCTAGTACTGTGTTTTTTGCCATCAAAGCAGCTATCAGAGAGTCTCGAGTTGAACGTGGTTTAAGTGGTTTATTTAAACTGGATGCCCCAGCAACCGTGCAAGAAGTGCGTAAAGCTTTGGACTTAAATTTCAAATAAAGTCCAAATAAATTATAAATAAGCTTTTAGCAGCTGCATGTGACAAAGTCGGTGATTTAATCACCGACTTTACTTTACCCTTTTCAAAAGTAGACAGTTTATGACAGACCAATATTTAAAACCCAGACCTGAAGCCTTACAACAAATCAAACATATCGTTGTGCTGATGATGGAAAACCATTCATTTGATAACATGCTCGGCTGGCTTTATGAAACAAAAAAACCACCTCGAGATCAATTGTTTGAAGGCGTAAACAGTGATATGTGCAACCCTTTAAACATTATTGATGATAATGGTAAGCCTTTTATTGAGCAGGTATATGTACGCAAGAATGGTCAACCACCAAAGAAAGGATCTTACGGTGTTCTTCATAAAAAAAAGTACTGCGAAGATTTTTGTCAGCCTAACCCTGATCCAGGAGAAGGTTACAAAGATACCAATCAACAATTATTCGAACATTTTGACGTCGCTACTTTATATCCTCCAACGCCAACCAACAGAGGTTTTGTAAACAACTACGCCAATGCGATGATGTACGGCACGAATGTCTATGGTGATACGCCGACTGATCCTCGAGATATTATGGCTTGTTATACCCCTGAACAAACTCCCGTTTTAAGTTATTTAGCACAAGAGTTTGCGGTATGCGATCATTGGTTTTGTTCAGTACCTAGTCAAACATTACCAAATCGTGATTTTGTTCATGCTGCTACATCAACAGGTTATGTTAATAACAAACCTGACAGTGACTGTGATGCAAAAACAATTTACCAGCAAATTCAAGATGCAATAGACACAGGCAGAAAAGACTTAAGCTGGGGAATATACAGTGGTACGGAATACAATAAAGAAGAGCACAAATATATTCCGTTTTCGTTAACTCGAACTATAATGACCCAACTGCAAGACACGACATTTGATGACAATTTCCAATCGATAACTCAATTTTATACTGATGCGGCAGCAGGAAAATTGCCTAGTTATACGTTCTTAGAACCGCAGTTTTCTGGTTCAGGTCAAAATGATCAGCACCCTCCGCTAGATATTCGCTCAGGGGAGCAACTGATGGCTGATATCTACAATGCCTTAGTGAATTCTCCCACATGGAATGAAACCTTATTCGTGATTACTTATGACGAACATGGGGGCTGTTATGATCATGTTGAACCAGGTGATGCAATACCGCCAGATGCAAAGCCAGACAAACCAGGGCAAGATGGTTTTTTATTTAACCGTATGGGCGTTAGAGTACCTACGGTGGTTATTTCTCCTCTGATAGAGAAAAATTGCATTGCCCGTCCGTCTGGTTATATCCCCTTTGACCATACCTCTATAATCTCTACCGTGCAGCACTGTTTTGGTTTGTCTGGGTCATTAACCGAACGAGATAAATCTGCACCTGATTTAAGTTGCTTGTTAACGTTAGATACCGCCCGTACAGATAAGCCAGTCGTAACACCTTTACCTGTATCACCGTCAAAAAATAATAATGAAAGCGAAAATGATTTACAACAATTAGCCGCGACGGTATTAGGCAATATGAGCGGTGTTACTCGACAAGATAAAGAGAATATACACAACTATATTCACCGTGCGTACGACCATCATTTTTCTAACAAGAAATAAAAACGACAGAATAAAATAATACAAACAATACAAAAAATGGAGATAAAATGAAGAATAAATATGGAATTATTATGTTGATATTGGGGGTAGCGGTAGCCTCTTTGTCATTAACAACACTCGCCGGAGGAAAACAAAAACCAGCTATTCATCCACAGGATTTTTCTGGTTTTCCAGACTTTGGTTATATGGTGTCAGAGGCAACTTATGATGAACTCTATTCTAAACAGCCAGTCTTTCGCTTAAAGACAGACTTCCCTAAAAAGAAACCTAAAAAAAAGTATTTACCCAAAGTATTAAAAATTGATTTTCAAAAACAGCCGATGAAATATTTGGATACTGTTAAGCAGTATTGTTTGGACGGCAATATACCAAGCTGGGATCCATACAAAAACAATAAACGAAACTGGTATCATATTCCTTGGTTGCACCCAACATCAACTACCTTTCCACCAAACGGTGGCACAGAAGGTTTTCATGGTTTGATTAAAGAAGCGCCTGTTGGTCCGTATCAGCTGCATGATAGCCAAACGAATGACTACCAAATATTTGCTGTTACCCTGATCAATGAATATGCCGGTTACACTATGGGGAAAATGTGGAAAGACAAAAACAATCCTGATCCAAGAGCAACAGATGCTCGCTTTGGTGGTGGTTTCCCTGAAGGTACAGTTTTCTGTAAATTACTATTTGCTGATGTGCAGCCAGATGATAACCAAGTACCCTATTTAAAAAATCCAATTGATTGGCAAGGTTATATTACCGAAAGTTGGGACTCACCTACCCGTTCAGTACGTCATTTACGTTTATTACAAATGGATATCATGGTAAGAGATAAACGTGCAGATCCTTGGATGGGCTGGGTATTAGGAACATTTGCATATAATGGTGACTTGAACAGCCGCAATTGTAAAGGTAGAGAAAATGATAATGCTTGCCGTTTTAATAACTTAGTACCTTTAGGTTTACAATTTGGTGATGATCCCGAGGTAACTGAAAATATCATCAATGCTTATCCTTATACGGAAACTAAAATCAATCCAAATATCAAAGAAAGTATCGTTAATACCTCTGCAGACCTTCCTCCACAACATTTGGGCTGGGGTATGCGATTAAACGGGCCAGCTGATTTGAATACGTCTTCATGTATGTCATGCCATACAGCAGCACAATATCCGCAAATAACGTCATTAGTACCTCCGTTAGCAACCGTTGCTAATGGCTTTGCACCAACACCTGATGCAGGTAGTAGTGACTGGATGCAATACTTTATTAATATTCCTGCAGCAACCTCTTCAGATCCGCGTGCTTATTCAACGGATTTTTCATTACAAGTAGCAATGAGTTTAGAAAATTTTGCTGAAGCTAAGAAGAAAACAGAAGAGGGTTACTGGTCTGTCGAATATGGGGTTGCCGAAAAAGGTATTAGCCGTGCGATAACAGACACTAAGGATTAATAATACTTTGTCCGTACCTCTGCTGAATAAGCGGGATACTGACCTAATTATTTATCAACTTACACTATCATCCTAACTACACGCGTGTAGCTAGGATTTTATATATACCCATCACCATTCA
>JAWSUX010000338.1:0-5287 GCA_033852215.1 Colwellia sp.
GCAGTTGGTTAGCAACTTACAACTTATGCACAAAGTGAGATAGTTGGCCCAATATTGACAAACTTTATTTCTGAGTAGTAACAATCGTTAGTATAATGAATAATACTAGTCGGGTAACCGGAGGTACTAACCTCTAGCCCCACACACCCTGCATGCAGCTGATTAACTATGATAAACTTTGAACCAGTTTATCTAAGGGGTACCGGTAGTTAGGATGATATCAAGTTGATTAACGAGTTGGCGTATGCACATTTTACGAAATAAAACCATACCAATAATAGCCCTGACCACCTGATTGTGCGAATGCATCATCAACAATTCTAGGCTCTAATAGCACAGTAAACTCGGTAATTTTTTTGTGATACTTGTGATACTTGTGATAAGGCGGTAGATAATTGCAAAAAAAAAAGCTCCTGAATAAATTCAGAAGCCTTTATATACTAACTAGAAATACGGTCAATGATCTTAATAATTTATTAACTGATAGGTATTAGGCTAAAGACCGTTTTTTAATTATTTAAAATGTCCGGTAGTTAACCACCACACTTATTACTTTGTTCTTTCATTTTTCCTTCTCCGCACTTACCTTCACCACATTTACCTTTGGTTTTGGTTTTAGCTTTTCCTTCGCCGCACTTTCCTTCACCACATTTACCTTTGGTTTTTGCTTTTCCTTCCCCACACTTGCCTTCACCACATTTACCTTTAGTTTTAGCTTTTCCTTCGCCGCACTTACCTTCACCACATTTACCTTCGGTTTTAGCTTTTCCTTCACCACATTTACCTTTGGTTTTAGTCTTTCCTTCACCGCATTTTCCTGAATCAGTAGCAGAAACAATTGTCATTAATTCATGCGATGCAAAAGGGTTTACTTCAGCTTTTACAATATTGCTTGCGAAAATGCTAAAGCCCAATAGGCTAATGATCGCAGTCAATGATAAATTTTTAACTCTATTCATGATGTATTACCTTCTGTTGATTTATTTAAACTTATATAAAGCTTGTTATTAAAATTATTAATTATTTTAGTCTGACTAATATTAGTTATATGACTTTTTAAATAGACCTATAACTTTCAATAAAACTTTCAATAAAACTTTCAATATTATTATATTAGCATTAGATTTAAGTATAAAAAAACCAGCCCCCTTAAAAAAGGTGCTGGTTTTTATTTGTATTAATTTAATTTGATATTATGCGGTTAAATTAAATAGATACTTTTTTACGTTTAGCAGTGTCAACAATAAAGTTCTTCCAGCCCTTAGCCGATTTACGGGTTTTAGGATCTTTCATTGCCTTTTGAATTGCAGCATATGCTTTTTTGTATTTTTCAAGGTAAAAATATGATTCAGCAATACTCATATGAATTCTACCCTTTTTAGCAATGCCAAGCTCTAGTGCTTTATTCAAAGCAATAACTGCTTTAGAAAACTGCTCATCTTGTTTTAACAGCATACCTTGTTTACGGTAATGCTTTGCTTCGTTAGTCATCTTAGCAAGCTCACCGTAATATTTAGCGGCTTTATCAAGATGTTGAGCAGAATGCCAAGCGTTAGCTAAAGTTGAGATGTTTTTATCATCACGCTTAACCAAACCAGAAGCAATATGTTTTTCTAGTAATGTAGCGGCTTTGTAAGGCGTATCATTAGTAGAATATAAATTTGCTAAGGTTTTGATTTGACCTTCTTTCTCCAAATGACCTAATTTATAAGCTAAATCAAGTGTTTGTACTGCTTTATCATAATCTTCAATTAACAAATAAAACATTGGTAGTTGGCTCCACCATTGTTTATTATCTGGAAATAATTGAATAACCGTTTCCAAAACCGCCACGGCTTCTTTATACATCTTACGTCCATAATAAGATTGTATTTTCATAATGAAAGGGTTTTGATTTGGCTTATCACCAAAAGCTGCAATAGCTTTATCAGCTGGCACAATAACTTTGTCTAATTGCTGTAACGAATAATAGGCATTAGCTATTTTAACATAAGTTGGCCCATCATTTTTACCCGTAAACTCCGTCCAACCATAAAAAGACTTTAATGCCCCTTTATAATCATTGGTGACCATTTGCATGTCACCTAAAAGTTTTAGTGATTCACCGTGATCTTGCAAACTTAAGATATCAGGTTCAATAGCCAACTTAAGATATTTAATGGTATTAGTTTCATCATTACCTAACGTTGCATACATTACCGCAATAAAACGCGATACATAAGCCTTGTCATAGGTTTTTGATGTTCTAATGTCCAACAATACATCAAGTGCACCTTTTACGTTTGGTGCAATGCCTTTTTCTTCGTTACCACTATAGAGTTCAAAAGCTTTCTGCACTTTTTTACCAACTTTAGTGCCAACAAGATGCGTGGGACGTTTCTTTTTCTTCTCTTTTGTCGCACCAGCAGCATTTGCATAATCAATAAATGGTACTTGGGCAACAAGTAAAGAAGCAATAACAACAAGAGAAGTTGATAATTTTTTAAGCTGTAAGTTTTTAAATACTAATTTATTAAACATAACTACTAACCTCCCATTTTGAAGTCAAGTTGAACGGTCAAACCAGGTTGTTTCATAGCTTTGCCTTCAACAACTTTTGGTTTATATTTCCACTTTTTAAGCGCTCGTTTAGCTTCTTTGTTAAAGATTCGTTTAGGATTAGCTTCAATCACTTTAACGTCTTCAACTCCACCAATTTCATTAATAGTAAAAGAAAGAATTACATAACCCTCTTTACCATCACGTGCTGCTTGAACTGGATATCTAGGTTCAATACGTACAATTGGTGTTGCATCACCATCACGTCCCATATCACCTGGAGCATTTATGCCAGTTGATGGAGCAGCCATTTTGATACCACCTCCCATATTAAACTTCAAACCACCAGTATCATTGCTTACCTCGGGTTCAGGCGTTTGTTGCTTAGGTGGTGATTTAGGCGGCGGCGGCGGCGGCGGCGGTATACGTCGACGCTGTTCTGTTGCAGACTTTGGCGGTGTAGTATTTACTTCGACAATTATATTATCTTGCTGCTCTTCCTTGTTTCTATCACCTGATGAAACAAGGAAAGCCATAAAGACAAATAAGCCAAAGGTAACTGCAGCGCCTAGTAGTATCGATACTAAAAAGCGAACCATATTACTACCCCTTAGCAGCCGCGATAGAAATTCGGTCTATGCCAGCCTCCTTAATAGCATCCATTACTTTAACAACAACACCATGTTTGGCATCTTTGTCAGCTTGAATGATCACAACATCAGTAGGTTGTTCAGCAAGTAACTTTTCAATTCTTGCACCAACACGCTCAATGTCTACTCGACCTTTATCTAACCAAATTTCACCGTTATCTTTAATTGCTACAAAAATGTTGGCATTTTTTTGCTTAGTTTGATTAGCCGCTTTCGGTTTATTTACTTCAATACCTGCTTCTTTAACAAAAGAAGTAGTTACGATGAAGAAGATCAGCATGATAAATACGATATCGAGCATCGGTGTCATATCAATAACTGCTTCTTCGTCCTCACGAATTTTTTTACGTGCCATGAATATATCTCTCTAGTGGTGAGGTAAACTGTCGACCAGTTTAGCCTTTGCTAGTTTAAGTTTAGCGTCTAGTCTTGTACTAAAGAACACTCCAGATAACGCTGCTACCATACCCGCCATTGTCGGAATAGTTGCTTGCGAAATACCTGCGGCCATTAGTCGTGGATTACCTGTACCTTGTTGAGCCATGACTTCAAATACGCCAATCATACCCGTTACTGTTCCCAGTAAGCCGATAAGAGGACACATAGCCACTAAGGTTTTTATAGTAATCATACGCTGTTCAAGTAACTCATCTACTTCGGAAATCCAAGTTTCTCTAATTCGATGTGCATACCAAGAAGTAGTATCGGTTCTGGCATCCCAACGCGCGATAATATCATCACGCATTTCAGGAAAAACGCCATTTAAGAACCAAAAACGCTCTATCATTAGTATCCACATTAATAAGAGTGCGAAAGCAACAGCGTAAAGCACGTTGCCGCCAGTCGCAACAAAACCCCTGACAGATTCCCAAAGTTCTATCAGGAATAACATTATTTAGACCCCTTCTCTGCGATAGCAGCGATTAAACCAGCACTTTGCTCGTCTAGCTTTTGTAAAACTGACTTACTCTTACCAGCAACAATTGAGTGGATTAAGATAAGTGGCAATGCACAAATCAAACCTAATGCTGTTGTTACAAGTGCCAAAGAGATGTTACCCGCCATAATTTTCGGGTCACCTGTACCAAACAATGTAATGGTTTGGAAAGTCATAATCATACCGATTACTGTACCTAATAGACCCATTAAAGGTGCAATAGCAGCAAACATTTTGATTAAGTTAACACCACGGTCAACTTTTGGTGTTTCACGAAGAATGGCTTCATCTAGTTTTAATTCTAACGTTTCAGCATCAGCTGACTGGTTATCATAGAAAACTTTAAGTAAACGTCCTAGAGGATTGTTTTCATTTGGCTTATCAAGGTTTTTCTCTTGTGCTTTAATGCGAGAGCTCATACCACCTAAAACAATTAAACGTTCAAGTGCAATGATACAACCAACAATAAATAATACCGTGATAGCATAACCAACTTCTTTACCTTCATGGAAAAACTCTTCCACTGTTTTCTTACGTGTTTCTAATGATAAGATAGCACCACGTGAAGGATCAACATAAACAGCATCATAACCTGAACTGATTTCGAAAAAGCTAGATGCTTTTCCAGTAATATGTCCTGCTGGTTGTTTAGGTAGTGGTTGAACTTGACCAACTTCATCGTTATAAGTTAAATAACCATTCGCCGAAACCAAGTTAAAAGAACCTATACGAGTAATCGTTTCAGTAGTTTTAGAACCATCCAGGTTAGTTACATCAGCTTGGAACTGAGAAATCTTACCCGTTTGTGTCATTTCAGTTTGTAAAGAAAACCATAATTCTTCTAAATCTTCTAAGCCTGGAATGGCTTTAGAATTAGCGATACGGTTTAGTGCTTCGCCACGATTAGGGAATTCAGCGCTTACAATCGAAGTACTGATTTGACCAAAAGCGTTGGCAGCAGCAGCACGTGAAACACCGAACATTTCACCTAACGTACCTGTAGCATTATCTAGTTCAAGCTCTTTTTGTGCCAACGTAATTTCATTAGCAGCATATTCTTTAGTTAAACGTTTATTGCGTGCATTTTGACTAGCTAGTTCTTTTTTTGCTTTGTTTAACAAAGATTGCTTATCGCTACGCGCAGATAAAAATTCAGCTTCGC
>JAWSUX010000339.1:0-4383 GCA_033852215.1 Colwellia sp.
TGTTAAATTAAATAACGGGTTTTCAGTACTTAACTATGCTCAGTTCTCAAAGGACAGGCATACCCAAATTGTAAAAAATATGGATAATAGTATTTTAATCAGTGAGTTAATTACAAATGGCATATAACAAGCCATTCAAGCGGGACTGCTAACAGTTGGCTCGGTTTCGCTTCGCTTCACATTTTAGCCCACTTTTATCAGCCCCTTAATGGGGCGTTAGGTGTATTCGAATGAAATTCAATTATCGAGAGCATCCGAAAAAATTATTATTCGTAATAATAGTCTCACTTCTTACTTTATATTTTAAGTGGGATTTATATTATTCATTGGGTTTCAATGGCGTTGTATTAAATGCTGAAAGTTCGGAACCTGTAGAGGGGGCTATAGTTAAGGCCGTGTGGCGAAATTATAGAGGTGCTAGTTATCACGGTTCTAGAGGTTATCACACTCTAATATCTAAAGAAGCGGTTACCGATATCAATGGGCGTTTTAAAATAGATGGTTGGATTGAATTACTAGGGGAAAAACGTTTTTTTGATAAGATGTCTCCTATCATGGTAATTAAACATCCAAAATATCAACCCTACAAAACATATATTAAACGTAATAATTCTCGGGTACCATTATTCGGTTATGTATCGCAAGCCCCTATTGAATACTGCATTCCCAATAATGATAATGCATACTATCTAGATTCTAATGAAAAAGGGAGGAAGGTTGTTTCTTATTCTTCTCTAGAAATCAATGGCAAAGTTTATAATTCTAAAAATAGACCTATCGAAGACATGACGGTCTCTATTGAATGGGGAGCATCTTCAACGTCATGCACCAACAGTACTTATAGTACGATTGCAGAATATTCGACCAAGACTGATAGTAATGGAGCCTTTCAAATTCCAGTTATGAATTTTGGAGAGTTAAAGCCAGGATATAAAATTCGAAACGATATGCCAAAGGTTAGTATTGAATGTCAAACCAGTAAAAGTTTCTTTAACTCTATTACCTTTAGAAACAAAAAAATTATCTATGGGAGACCAGCAGGTAGTTATTACCAAGCCAGTAATTATTACCAGCCGGGGAACATTGAAATTAATTTAGTGGATGATTATGGAAATAAAACTAATAACGAGTTACATTTCCCTTATGAGACCTGTTTGTAACTAGCTAATAAAAATAGTGTTTTTATCTAACCCACCTAAAGAAATATTAGGACACCCAAACTTTGTTGATTAAATCACACCTCTTTACTATGGTTAAATAACCACCAGTAAAGAGGTGTTCAACATGACTCAAGCACGCAGCAAGCAAGTATCCCTTCAAGACACCCGTTATTATCACCTGTGTACGTCGTGCCTATTTATGCGGCAAAGATAACCACACCAAGCAAAGCTTTGAGCACCGCAGGCAATGGATGGTCGACCGTGTTCGCTTTTTAAGCTCAGTTTTTGCTATTGATGTAGCGGCTTATGCTGTCATGTCGAATCACTACCACTTGGTTGTTTACATTGATGAAAGTGAAGCGATGGCATGGGATGATGAAGAGGTTTGCCATCGTTGGCAGCAGCTTTACCATAGCCAGCCATTAGTTGAGCGATTACAAAAAGGAGAGAGCAGTTGCCAAGCCGAAATTGATAAAGCGCAAGAGGTTATCAATCAATGGCGAAGTCGCTTAAGTGATTTATCTTGGCTGATGCGTAACTTAAATGAATACATTGCCCGTAAAGCCAATGCTGAAGATAACTGCAAAGGCAGATTTTGGGAAGGGCGGTTTAAGTCACAAGCACTGCTTGATGAAAAAGCAGTACTTGCCTGCATGGCCTATGTTGACTTAAACCCCATCAGAGCGAAAATGGCAGATACGGTACAAACCGCGCAATACACCTCTATTTTTGAACGTATTCATGACAAAGCAAGTTATATTGATAATAAAGTAAAATTGCCATTTACTCCTAAACCTTTACTGGGTTTTATTGGTAATGAACATAACAATTCACCTAAAGGTATCGCGTTCTCCCTACTTGATTATTTAACCCTTGTAGAAGAAACAGGAAAAGTTATTAGAGCAGATAAGCGCGGTAAGATTAATGAAAAAACCAACCCGTTGTTAGCTGCTTTAGGCATCAATAGCGACGATTGGTTACAGCTGGCCGAGCACTTTGGTAAAAAATATCATCAAGCTGTTGGCTCGTTAGCAGAGCTTAATGCTTTTGCTGCTCACACAGGTAAGCAATGGGTTGGTGGTCATCGACAGCAAGCGCCAATATTTCACTGAAATCTCTAAGTAGATTATAAATCCCCCTAAACAGCATCTCGCTGGTATTCGTTTGGTTAAAATTCATTGATTTATCGTTTCAAAGGTAGATTAGCTTAATCAGCTCATAGAAAACTGTCATATATACCCTCTATTGAAGTTATTTGGTGCCCTCTAATTGTTCTATTTAAACGATTTTTATCTTCATTGAAACTAATATCTAAGTGCCAATGTAGTTTATTTTCAACAAACAAATGGCTACGTATCGCGTTAGAAATAAAGCCATCTTTGTCTTCGTGACTTGTTATATAAAGTCGTTGCTCGGGTGATATCTGCCCTTGATCGATCCATGGATCTGTTTTTATTGGCTGAATGATGAACTATGTGACGAAATTAAAACCGTTTGCCCTATCCTATTGTGGACTGGTCTTGAGTCTTTCATATAATTGGTCTAAATTATATTTAGCAGCTTTAATACTTGCCGCTGGATGATACGGCTCTAGAAAACAGAAGTTTGGTAAGGTACCAACATCTAAAGAGGAAAGAAAAAAACTATAATCTTGTACGTTGCCGTTTGGTGCAAATTGCATCTGCGGAAATAGAGTAGAACTAAAAGGGTAGACCAACACCATAGCAAGTTCATTTTGATGGTAGAGTCGCCAGTTTTGTCATTAGCCACTAATGCATTAATAAAAGTGTTTGCCGATTTATAAGTAGAGGCACGTACTTTCTTATTATCTTCGGCTTTTTCCAAGTAATTTAAAGGATAAAAATAAATGACAACGTTTCACCCTCTTTCCCCGTTGGGAACTTCACAGCGTGACATTTGGTTTGATCAAATTTTACATGCTGATTCGCCACTTTATAATCTTGGTGGTTATGCAAAAATTAACGGTGTTGTAGACCCAGAACGCTTTGAGTTAGCCGTTAATCTTCTAGTGAAAAAACATGATGCATTACGTTTGGTGATAACAGAAGCTAACGATGAAAGCGGTTTAGCACAGCAATCATTTTTTCCGCAGTTATCCGTTACTGTTCCGTTAATTGACTTCTCCGAACAGCCAGATGCGCAAGCACAAGCTTTGGCTTGGATGCAACAATGTGTTGTTGACCCTTTTGTATTATATAAGCAACCACTTTTTCGTTATACGCAGTTAAAGATTAGTCCAAACGAATTTTATTTTGTTGGGGTATATCACCATTTGATCACCGATGGATGGTCAATAGCACTGCTTACTCGTTCATTAGCCGATATATATACTTCATTGTCTCAGGGACGTGAGCCTGACCTATCAGCTTTCTCTTATCTTGATTATCTTGAAAAAGAAAATGATTATATCCACTCACTGCAATATCAAAAAGATCGCGATTATTGGCAACAACAATATAAAACTACACCAGCGGCTTTATTATCACCTTGTTATCGAAACCAGCCCACAGAGGAAATAACATCAGGTAAGTGCCATACGTTTTATTTGCCACGCGCCACTTATAATCAGCTGAATGTATTAGCCAGTGAATTAAAGGTCTCTAGTTTTCATTTGATTCTTGGTGTTTTATATACTTATTTTATTCGTACTAGCCAGCAGTCAAATTTGATCATCGGCTTACCTATTCTCAATCGAAGTAATGCTAACTTTCGTAAAACAGCAGGTTTGTTTGTTGGCATAAGTCCGTTGAATTTTGATTTTGGTGCAGATCTTAGTTTCACATCTTTAGTTGAACATATTAGTGAAACATTAAAACGTACTTATCGTCATCAGCGCTTTCCAATCAGTGAAATTAATCAGCTAGCAGGCTTAACAGGACGAGGTGAACGAGCACAGTTATTTGATTTATCTGTAAGTTATGAGAAACAAAATCATGATGCTAACTTTGGTGATTGTTCAGCGAGATCAATTGGTTTATCTAATCAGATGGAGCAGACACCACTTACTGTTTTTATTAGAGAGCTTAACGAAGCAGAAGATGTACAAGTCGATTTTTCTTATAATCTGGCATATTTCAATCAACAAGATATTGAAGGGATTGCAGCTCGCTTTAATCATATTCTTGAATATATACTGATTGAACCTAATAAACTTGTTGCTGATATTCCTTTGCTTCCCTTTGCTGAAGTTCAACAGTTAAAG
>JAWSUX010000340.1:0-4310 GCA_033852215.1 Colwellia sp.
GACCTGGACGGAATAAGGCAACGAGAGCGATAATATCTTCAAAGCAATCAGGTTTTAATTTATCAATTAAAGACTTCATGCCGCTAGATTCAAGCTGGAATACTGCTGTAGTTCTCGAAGCGAGCAATAACTTAAAGCTGGCTTTATCTTCGAGATCAATTGAGGTGATATCAATAGGATCTTTTCCGGCTTTAAGCTGTTTTACATCAGCCATTTCTATAGCCCATTGTAAAATAGTTAACGTTCTTAACCCTAAGAAGTCAAACTTAACTAAACCTGCATCTTCAACATCATTTTTATCAAATTGCGTAACCGGATTATTACCTTCATCATCACAATAAAGCGGTGCAAAGTCGGTGATAGTAGTTGGTGATATAACAACCCCACCCGCATGTTTACCTGCATTACGCGTTGTGCCCTCAAGAATACGGCACATATCAATCAGGTCTTTTACTTCACTGTCTTGAGCATAAACTTCTGGTAGCTTAGGCTCTTCTTCAAAGGCTTTGGCTAATGTCATTCCTGGCGTTGGAGGGATCAGCTTTGATATTCTATCAACAAAACCATATGGGTGGCCTAGTACACGCCCCACATCACGGATAACAGCTTTCGCCGCCATAGTACCAAAAGTAATAATTTGTGAAACCGCATCTCGTCCATAGAGTTCAGCAACGTGATCGATAACTTCGTCACGTCTGTCCATACAAAAATCGATATCAAAATCAGGCATAGAGACACGTTCTGGATTTAAGAAGCGTTCGAAAAGCAAATCATATTCAAGCGGATCAAGATCGGTAATATCTAATGCATAAGCAATTAAGGAACCCGCACCTGAGCCACGACCGGGACCAACAGGAATATTGTTATCTTTACTCCATTGGATAAATTCCATAACAATCAAGAAATATCCTGGGAAGCCCATATTGTTAACAACTTCAAGCTCAATTTTTAAACGCTCGTCGTAAGGTTTTCTAATATCTGCAAAGTTTCCACTATTTCGATCAAATAGTTGATCTAGACGTTTTTCTAAACCTTTTTCCGAAACTTTGATGAAAAAATCATTAATCTCCAAACCTTCGGTTGGAAAATCGGGTAAGACATATTCACCTAAGGTTACCGTAACATTACAGCGTTTAGCGATTTCTACCGTATTCGCTAATGCTTCAGGAATATCTTGAAATAGTTCAAGCATTTCTTGTTCTGAGCGTAAGTATTGCTGTGTGCTGTATCGCTTGGGTCGTCTCTTATCATCTAAGGTATAGCCGTCATGGATAGCAACACGAATTTCATGGGCATCAAAATTATCAGGACTTAAAAACATTACCTCGTTAGTTGCTACCACAGGTAAATTTTCTTGGTTCGCAAGCTCTACCGCTAGATGAAGATAGTTTTCTTCATCTTCACGGCCAGTGCGGATCAGCTCAAGGTAAAAACAACCAGTAAAGTGACGTTGATAAAAACCTAACATGTGTTGAACTAAGTCATGATTTCCCTTTAATAATGCTTTACCTATGTCTCCTTCACGGCCGCCAGAAAGTAATAATAAACCTTCCTTGTACTCAACTAACCAGTCTTTGTCTAATACGGCTTTATCTTGTAAATGGCCACGCATGTAGGCTTTAGAGATAAGTTCGGTTAGATTTTTATAACCCGTATTATTCATACTTAACACAACAAGACGAAATAACTCGCCTTCTAATTCATCACTTTTTACCCAAAAATCACAACCAATTATAGGTTTTATACCTGCGCCATGTGCAGCATGATAATATTTAACTAAACCGCATAGATTAGTTTGATCTGTTAATGCCAGAGCTGGCATATTCAGCTCTGAAGCTCTGCCAATAATCGGTTTGACTTTATTCAAACCATCACACATTGAGTAATCACTGTGTACACGCAAATGAATAAAACGCGGCTCTATATAAGTGTTCGTTTGGTCAGCTTGCTCTGGTTTAGCAATAGAATCACTCATATCCATTTCCTGTTACATCAGGATTGGAAACTTGAGTTCCTGAGAAATGATCTGCTGCATGTTTAGCAACAGCGTTAGCTGCAATAACACGAGCTACGGGTTTAAAACTTTGTCGATAGTTATCAAGCACACCATGCTCGATAATTTTATCCAAATGTAATTTAGTCGGGTAACCTTTGTGTTTGGCAAAGCCATATTCAGGGTGTAGTTTATCAAGTGCAATCATTTCATCATCACGAGCGACTTTCGCAATGATAGATGCAGCGCTAATTTCAGCTACGCGATCATCACCCTTAACTACCGCTTGTGCTTTAATAGTATCCAACTCATTTGAGTTATGCTTTGTATTAGTACTTAAACTGTTAACTGAAAAAGTAGGTGTACGATTACCATCGACTAAGACAAAATCAGGGGTAATTGTCAAACCATGCACAGCACGTTGCATAGCAAGCATAGTGGCATGTAAAATATTTAAGGTATCAATTTCTTCTGGGCTTGCTCTACCAATTGACCAAGCAATGGCTTTTTCCTTGATTTCTATATTCAATAATTCACGTTTCTTTTCACTCAATTTTTTTGAATCCATTAATCCCTCAATTGGATTGTCTGGATCTAAAATGACGGCAGCAGTGACAACATCACCAACCAAAGGGCCACGACCTACTTCGTCAACGCCAGCGATGCAGTAAGCAATAGGGTATTCAAATGCGGGAAAAGTTTTTTTTGTTTTCATAATTTTTATATGCTGTTTTTTAATGCGCTTGGCAGTAAATTAACTACGGCCTTAGCGGCTTGTTCACTGGCATCACATTTCAATTGTTGATGAATTTTAATAAAGGCATCATTAAGTTGGCTTTGATCTTGATACAATCGTGCGTTAAGTAAAGGAACAATATGCTCAGCATCAACGTCATTTTGTAATAATTCAGGCACCAAACTTTGATTCGTTAATAAATTAGGTAACGAGAACCATTTTAATTTTACTAACCATTTGGCTAACCAGTATGTCATGGTATTAAATTTATAACAGATAACCATTGGCCTTTTGATCAGTGCGGCCTCTAACGTTACAGTACCTGAAGCAGTTAATAAACAATCACTTGCTGCCATTACGGTCTGAGTTTTATCAATAATTATTTCTATAACAAGCTCTGGTGCTAACTGTGCTTTTAGCGCTCTAAATTGCTCGGCACGTTTTTCACTGACCATAGGTGCGACAATAACTAAATCATTGTCAGCTTTGAATAATTGCTGAGCACTTTGAAAAAATGGCGATAATAATCGAGATAACTCTCCCCCTCTACTGCCTGGCATTAAAGCAAGAATTTTTTTATCTCTCGGTAGATTGAGTTCACGCCTTGCTTTTAACTTGTCATTTTCAAAAGCAATATCATCTGCTAATGGATGGCCAACAAAAGTGCAAGGAACTTGATGTTTATCGTAAAAAGCTTTCTCAAACGGCAGCAGAGCCAATACCATATCAGTAGCTTTGGCTATTTTAAAAATGCGTTTTTCACGCCACGCCCAAACTGACGGACTAACATAATGTACGGTTTTAATGCCCTTAACTTTAAGTTTGGCTTCTAAACCGATATTAAAGTCAGGTGCATCGATGCCAATGAAAACATCAGGAGGATTATCATTGAAATACTGAACAAGTGATTTACGTATATGTAATAAGCGTCCAATCCTGCCGAGCACTTCGACAATCCCCATTACAGCAAGTTCATCCATAACAAACAAACTTTCAAAACCGAGTTCGTTCATTTTGCTACCACCAATACCGACAAATTTGGCATAGGGGTAACGTTTTTGTAATGCAATAATAAGGCCTGCACCAAGGGTATCGCCTGAATGTTCACCAACAACAATAGCAAAGGTAGGGATTTTTAAAGGCTGAATTGATTCATTAATAGATTCAGGGGGAGAGATCACAGTTTTAGGTCCTAGGGTTTAGATCCTAGGTCCTAAAACCTAGCGCTTACTATGTTTAGTTATTTTTATAACTATTCTTCTAACAACTTTTTAATGACTTTATCTAACGACTTTATTTAACGAATAATACCACGGGTAGAGTTTTGAACTGAATCGATAAAACATTGTAACTCAGCAGATTTTTCACTTGCCCCATTAATGCTAGTTAGCGCATCATCTACCGACAGGCCTTTTCGATATACGGCTTTGTAAGCTCGTTTAATGGTGAGAATAGTTTCTTTATCAAAACCACGACGTTTCATGCCTTCACTATTTAGACCAAAAGGTTTTGCTGGATGACCAGATGCCATAACATAAGCAGGCACATCTTTTAGCACTATACCACTCGCGGCAATAAAAC
>JAWSUX010000341.1:0-10122 GCA_033852215.1 Colwellia sp.
ACCACCACAGAACAGATACTGCTTATATTATTGCGCACCAAACGAATGAGTGGTCTAAGTTATATGTGAATCAATATACTGGCGAGCTATTATCAAGCCCTGCTGGCCTGTCTGATAATTTGACCGACTGGTTATTAGACCTACATTTTAAATTGTTACTTGATACTAACGGCATTTTTTTAGGCGCGCTTGTCTCTCTTCTTTTATTGTTTCTTGGCATAAGTGGCATTATTTTATACCGTAAATTTTGGCAATACTTTTTTACTTTAAGAGTGAAAGCCGCCACCCGTATTTTCTTTAGTGATATCCATAAAATGATTGGTATTGCTAGCTCGCCTGTCATCATTATTTTAGCCTTCACAGGTGCTTATTGGAATATTGCAGAAGTGATTCATGAGATAGAAGAACACGTAATAAAAACACTTCATGTCGTCACTAACCCTCTGCATAACAAAGATATTTCACTACAGACACTTTATGAAAAAAATACTGACACCATTAATGGCTTTGAAGCGACCTACTTGTTAATGCCCTACGAACCTGCAATGCACATTACCTTCTACGGTAAAATAAAGACGGGTAATCCATTAAATAGTAATTACGCCAGTAACATTAGCTATGACAAAACTTCAGCTGAAGTTGTTAACTCACAAGATGTTCGAAACGCCAGTGCTGTGCATCTTACGGTTGATAGTTTTCGTAAACTTCACTTTGGTCATTTTGCCGGTTTAACCAGTAAGTTGATTTGGTGCATACTCGGCTTAAGCCCTGTAATTTTGAGTTTAACTGGACTGTATCTATTCTACTATCGTCGCCGTAAGAGAAGACCTATTAATAGCTATAGTTTTTTTACTAATACTTTTACTGAGGAGCCCGCTGTAAATAACAATTAAGGTAGTTACAGATGGTTTACGTAAATAAACCATCTGTTAGGGAAAATAAATATCGTTTAAACAAGCGTATACTTATGCTTTCGTGACGATTCAAATGTCAAAGGCATGAACTGTGCGATAGGATTATTTAATACACCCGAAAATTTCTGGCTGTTGGCGGGATCGGTAATATCAAACATTTGTTTATTATTACCAAGTTGTAAACGATTTAAACAAGATAATTTAAAATCGTCTTGGAATAAATTGTAACGCTCAAATTGACTTCGCAGATGAGAATTTTCTTGTTGATATTGATTAATGCAATCAGCTACCGTTTGCCAAAACTGATGTTCTGGATGATCCATAAATTGGTATAGAATTTGACTAATATAACGAAAAATTGAATCAAATACATCGGTGAATAAATACAGCAATGCCATTTCATCGGTCATCGATACTTTGATTCTTTCTACTGCCTTAGGAAGCACTTTTGTGCTATTTAACAAACAAATTTCTTCCCCTATATCTTTAACCAATACTTTTATCGGTACATTATTTTCAAACACTAAAATGATGTTTTCACCATGCGGCATAAATACGACTTGATGCGCATAAAAGCAATGGATAAGTGGCGTTAAATAAGCCTCTAGATAACGGCTAAGCCATTGGTTAATATTTAATCCAGAAGATTGAATTAAGTGAGGTAACAAAGCATCGCCCGCAGGATCAATATGTAATAATGCAGCCATAGTCATGACTTTTTGTTCCGGTTTTATTTTACTGTGAGGATTTTCACGCCATAAAGAAGCTAACATCTTTTTATAAGGCGTATTCCCTACCATATCATTATCATAATAAGCAATATTATAGCCAGTGGCTGCAACTTCTCTTAATACCGTAAACTGCTTGTTTTGTAAGTAATCATCTTGCATAACCAATTGATTAATCCAGTCATTAATTTCTGGCGTAGAACGCATATACTCAGTTGACAGTCCGCGCATAAAGCCCATATTCAAAATTGATAACGCTGTTTTCACATAATATTTTTGTTCGCTACTTACATTATAAAAAGTACGAATAGACTGCTGAGCTAAATAATGATCACTTCCATAACCCAAACAAACAAGACGCTTGTTAGCGAGCTCGTTAGCAAAAATATGCACCAACTTGTTTTGCCATTGCCACGGGTGTACAGGAATTAGTAGGTAATCATCACTTATTAAGCTTTGCTGCGTTAACTGACGCTCAAAATGTTGTCGTAATGACAGATCTAATTCTTGGTCAATAAGTGTTTGATAATCAAGATCGTTGCTTGCAACAAAATCAGCATGATCTTTATGGGCGGCTAACCAAATTAACTGTAAAGGCTTTGCCGCTTCCGGTGCATATTGATGGTAATCATTAACACCAAAACCAATACGACCGTTATTAGCAATGAAGGCGGGATGACCTTCAAACATTGCACTTTCAACCTCTTGAAAACTAGCATGACTTAGCTGCTTAGCACTTAGATACGTTTTATCAAGCTTATAACAACTGCTGAGTAAAGTGCTGCTAACTTCTTCTAAGTAAGTCGCTAATGTCGATTGCGGAATAGCCAATTGATCATTAAACTCTAAAATAAATTCCACTGAATCTAATGGCGCAAGCTTACCTGAGACTTTCTTTTCAATACTTTTCTCATCGATAAACCAATGATTTAATTGCAGCAGTTGCGCATTAAAACGGTAGACAATCGTATTGTCCGCATTAGTTAGTTGATAACACGTCCACATGTTGTGCTTACCAATAATTATTGGCGTCAAAATACGTTCATGACATAACTCGGTAAGTATTTTTTTTAGGTGTAATTTATTAGCCTTGCACCAAAGAACAGGTGTCAACTGTTGACAAGCTTTTTTAGGATCAAGATTAATCATTGGCGTAGCATTGCTCGAAACTAAATCGAGTACTTGGCTTGCTAGTTCAAATGCAGGTCGCTCGCAAAAACCAAGTAACGCCAGCTTTTCTCCTAGTATTATTTTTTTCTGATGGCTAAAGCCGACCCTCTTATTGAGCTTATGTATTTTGTGATTTTTCTCGTCAGGTTCCACTACAATACGTAAAGTTGTTGATTGCTCAAATAAAAATGACATGACAAAACGCATTACTTCAATACTAAAGTTTTTAATCGGATTATCTGTTGGCGCTAAGAGAATATGCATTCCCATATCGCCTTCTTTCACGGTATATACTTCGCCAACCGCATCAAATTTAGGGTCGTAACATTCAATAAGAAAAGCGGCTTTATTATTATAAAAACCTAAATAAGCTCGTTGATGTTGATGCTCAGTAAGCGCTTGGTAAAAGCTGATAATTTCAGCAAGGGTATCATGCTCCATGCCCCAAAATGTTGCTTGACTATGATTCAACCAAGGTTGAATTAATTGAGCATGTTGTTCAATATCTAAGGGGCATAATGATAATTCACCAAAGTTTGGTCTGTTGTTAACAAATAAATTTTTAGACATTCTGGACTCCTATACATTGTTTAGATGGTCGGGTATTAAAGATAAATAACAGGTAAAAAAGAATAACTGCGAGACAAAAACCTATTGCGGCAAAAGTGAAGCTGTTATGTATAGAGGTGTATTCAACGATAGCGCCGATAGTAACAGAAGACAGTAATAAACCTATATTCTGAAAGAAATGAATTTTACTGTAATCGGTATTGTATTGTGCAGGGTGGCTAAGCGTAAATAATAACGTTTGTAGGTGAACAGTGGTTTGAAACATGCCCCAGCCAAATAAACAGCGACCAATAATAATGCTGGTAATATTATCAATCCCTTGTAAAAACAAACCTAAAATACACAAGCAAATAGAAAGTATAATGATTTTTTTATGATTAGATTGCGCTACTTTTTTTTGCTGCCTATGGTTGTACCACAACCCCAAAAGAGCGGCCCAAGCAGTGATAGAATAAATAACACTACTGAGGATTTCATTTTCAGATAATGATACTGTCTGCCAATAAACAGCAAAGAAAGGACGAATTAAAAATGCACTCATATAAACTAATAACGTAATTAAACCTAATTTAACAATATAGCTAGGTAAAAATTCATTTTTAATTACGGCAGTTTCATTGGTTGCATCTTTGACTGTACCCTCAATTTTTGTCAGCGAATTTTGTGCATCTTTGGGTTGCCAAGATACGGCACTTATACGAATAATATATAAACAAATAAGCGTTTGTATTACATCGGTGCTTGCCATCACTAAGTAGGCATTTTGAGGATTATCACCGGTTAGAATGATGCCTCCAAAAAAGGCGCCAACAATGCTGCCAAAATGCAATATAACGGCGAAAAGCCCCACCATAGCTAAGTGTTTGTCTTGTTGTTCTTGCTTGATAATGTAGGGATACACTAGCAAATAGCTCGCTTTAAAAAACAACATCAATAACGATAAAAACCAAAAGCTATTAATCGAATCTGTATAGAAACAAGCAGTGGCTAACGCAGCCGAAATCATTTGGGTATATAACCACAAGTGTAATTCATTAATATATTTGGCAACTTTCGCCCAAATAGGAAAGCTGAACATCACCACAAAACAACAAGCGGCAATATAAGCGCCAACATGTTGAGGTGAGTTCACAGCAAAAACTTTGCTAAAGAATTGCGGATAAAAGGGCAATAACAACGTATCGCTAATATCCGCAACCAATATGAGTACAATTAAACAGAGTCGAATACTCATACCTTCGCTGCTTCCTCATGTTCAACTGTGAGTGCTGAAAATTGTTGAAAAGCAATTTTATTCTCAATAGGATAATGTTCAATACCCGTAAGCTCTTTGATTAACCATGCATTGCGATAACAAGCCATGCCTAAATCAGGCGTAACGAAACCATGAGTATGTAGCTCGACATTCTGTACAAAAACCTCATTCCCTTGGGTATCAATACTGTAGTTACGATTAACATCAAAACGACCTTGTTTATCCCATTTAATTCGACCAACAATACCACTTAAATAATCGGGTAAGTGGTACTGAAAGCCGGTAGCTAAAACTAAACGACTGGTTGGTAGACTAAATTTTTGCTCAGTCTCGTGTTGATAAAGTTGTAGTTCAATACTATCTCTTTCATGGTTTAAGCTCGCTTGTGTTAACTCTGTATTGGTATGCAAACCAACTTTCACCTCACCATATAAACGCTTGGTGTAAAGTAAGTCGTAAATATCATTAATTAAGCTTGAGTTAATACCTTTATAAAGATGTTTTTGTTGGCTAATTAAGTCATGACGTTTCTCCTCTGGTAGGCTATAGAAATAATCAACATATTCAGGTGAGGTCATTTCTAATGTTAGCTTACTGTATTCAAGTGGAAAAAATCGTGGCGAACGAGTTAACCAATTCAGTTGATAACCATGAACATCTATCTCTTGTAATAAATCATAAAAAATTTCAGCGGCACTTTGTCCACTGCCAACCACTGTAATAGATTGTTGATTAAGCAAACTTTCTTTCTTTTCTAAGTATTGGCTAGAATGAAAACTCTGCTGCTTTACTGATTCACAATGCTGAGGAATATACGGGCTAGGACCACTACCTAAAACAATTTTTCTTGCCTGATAAGTTACGCTATCGCCAGTAGTGTTATCAATAAAGTCCACATCATATAAGGCGGTACTTTCATTGAAATTAATATTTTTCACTTCACTATTGAAGCGAATATTTGTTAGCTGCTTACATGCCCATTGGCAATATTGATTGTATTCTTTGCGCATTAAAAAAAAGCTTTCACGAATATAAAACGAATAAATTCGCCCCTGCTTTTTAATATAATTTAAGAAACTTAACGGATGTGTTGGATCAGCTAGCGTAACAAGGTCGGCTAAAAATGGTGTTTGTAACGTCGCGTTTTCTAACATCATGCCTGGATGCCAATCAAATTTAGCATTTTTATCTAAAAACAATCCGTTTAGATTTTCAATCGGCTCACTTAAACACGCTAAGCCTAAATTAAATGGCCCTAGACCTACAGCGATAAAATCATACGGTTTATTAGACATGATCAAGCTCCTTAGTTTTGTTAGAGTTATTGGAACTGTGCTCTGGTGAAAATTCCTTTCCTTCGAAGAAACACTGACCAAAAAATTTTATTTGTCCCAAAATATCACGAATATGTTCTAGTTTTGTCGTAGGATTAAGCAGCGTAAATTTTAGATAACGTTTACAGTTAAACGTAGTGCCTGCAATAACCGCTTGTCCACGTTTAAAAATTTCTTTACGGATATAGACGTTGGCTTGGTTGACAATTTCATCACTCATCGGTGTAGTGGGTACATATCGAAAAACTAACGCGCTTAACTCTGGCGCGTGTAATACCTCAATATGTTGTTCTTGATTAAGTAATACATAACTTTGCTTAGCTAAAGCCATTACTTGCTCAAATACCTGTCCAATCTTATCTGCCCCCATAGTACGTAAAGTTAGCCACAATTTAAGTGCATCAAATCGGCGAGTGGTTTGAATGCTTTTATCAACTAAATTCGGTTGGCCATCATTCTTTTGTGATAATGGATTTAAGTACTCAGCATGGTGGGTAATATAAGAAAAGTGATGTTTATCTTTTAAGAAAAAGGCGCTACTACTTACAGGTTGCAAGAACGATTTATGGTAATCAATCGTTACGGAATCTGCATGCTCTATTCCATTTAATAAATGGCGATGATGTTGAGTGGCTAATAAGCCACCTCCATAAGCAGCATCAACATGTAACCAAATATCATTTTCTTGACAAATTTCAGCCAGTGCTTGTACGGGATCAATACTACCAAAATCTGTCGTTCCCGCTGTCGCTACAATAGCTATTGGCTGTAAATCATCCTGATAACATTCATTGATTATTTTTTTTAATGCTGACGTATCCATTTTAAAATTTTCATCACAGGGCACTGAAATAACAGAGTCATAACCTAGCCCAAGAATAGCAGCCGACTTTTGCACACTAAAGTGACTTAATGCCGAGGTAATAATGCGGTATTTATTAGCATCAGCCGGTAAACCTTGATCACGAATGAAATAATCAGGTTGTGTTTTTTCCACATGATTGTCACGTGCCATCAACAGTGCCATCAAATTTGACTGACTGCCACCACTGGTAAAAACACCATCGGCCTCGTTGTTATAACCTATACGCTCAATAGTCCAATCAATCAGCTTTTGCTCGATCAATGTACCTCCAGCACTTTGATCCCAAGTATCCAAGGATGAATTAATCGCCGATAATATTTGTTCTGCCACCACGGCAGGGTACGCTACAGGGCAATTTAAATGAGCAACGTATTTGGGATGATGAAAATATATCGCATGATCTAAATACAATGACTCAACTTCATTTAATGCCTCATCAATAGAATCAAGTGGCTGATCTAAATTGATATCAGCAAAGCTTTCTGAGAGTTCTTGTGGTTGAATTCCTGAAAAAGGATTATCTGCTTGACGAAGTTTTTTGTGAACCAACGACAAACTACGCATGGCACTAACTTCATAATTAATTAAATTTTTCTCATTAAAAATGTAATCTTCCATCTTAGCGGTATCCATTTTCTTAGCAGCTTGCCAATTTAATCTTTCTTCATCGTTTAAGTTTTCCATTACGAACTCCATGTTATTAATTATCCTCAAGAAAAACTGACTACATACATACCCATAAATACATGTTTTTTGAGGCTATCATTGTTTGTTTCACCTGTTATAGAGATAACAAGGATACGGATACTAATGTAAATCATTCTCATTTACAATGGTGACATGGTGAATTCTTTACTATTCATAACAATTTTTATAGATTATTAGATCAGTAATTTTCTTTTATAAATAGAGCATGTGACGTGTGATGCTAATCAATAAGTTCGTGCACTAGCCGTTTTTGAAAAACTAAGGTCGATATATTTGAGCAATTTAAACAAGAATCTATAGCTTTATGGATCTGAATAAATTGAGGTAATTTAAGGTAGAAAAATTTAAAATCGGGATAAATACTATGATGCAATAAATTGTTTTTTACTTAGCTAAGTTTACATTTATACAGTCTTCGTAAAATAAAAAAAACTTTGTTTCAAAACGAAAAAAGGTGAGCACAAGCTCACCTTTTCTTTACACTCTATAAATATTCCGGTTTAAAATGGAATATCATCATCAAAATCAATTGATGGCTCTTGTGGGTTTACTTTAGGCGCTTGTTGCTGCTGCTGAAAGCCACTACTTTGCTGTTGCGGTTTGTTATAAGCCTGTTGCTGACCTTGTGGGGCTTGCTGCTGAGAAAAACCACCTGATTGCTGTGCTGCTTGTTGTGGAGCAAAACCACCAGATTGTTGCTGTGTTTGTTGTGGAGCAAAACCACTCGGCTGTTGTGGTGCTTGTTGTGGAGCAAAGCCGCCCGACTGCTGTGGAGCTTGTTGTTGAGAAAAACCACCTGATTGCTGTGGAGCTTGTTGTTGGAAACCAGCACCTTGCCCTTGAGACGATTTACCATCTAACATTTGCATTACGCCATTAAAGCCCTGTAACACAATCTCTGTAGTATATTGATCTTGTCCTTGCTGATTAGTCCACTTACGCGTTTGCAATGAACCTTCCAAATATACTTTAGAGCCTTTTTTCAAATACTCGCCTGCAATTTCAGCTAATTTTCCAAACATCACTACACGATGCCATTCAGTTTTCTCTTTTTGTTCACCTGATTGCTTGTCTTTCCATGAATCAGACGTTGCTACAGTGATATTTGCTACCGCACCGCCATTTGGCATAAAACGTACCTCAGGATCTTTACCCAAGTTACCGACTATGATTACTTTATTTACACCCGCCATGAAAATATCCTATTGATTGAGCTATCAAGATAAATACGGTTAACTAAATTAGTTAGTCGTATTATGCTTTAATTAAAAATTTTAAGGGAGTAATTCTATTACGTGAGCCGATGAAATTCGAGCGCTTTCTGTCAAAAAAAGGCTTATTTTACACACTCGTTTCTATCTTGATGTTTTAGTTAAAATTAAATATTCAATTTGTGCTATTTATAACCACACAATTTATTAAAGAAAAACTAATGACACAAATTAACGCTCATTACGTAACACCATGTTTTAACATTTCTTTGACTACTGATTCTGTAATTTTTTTAGACTTTTTAGTCTGAAAATCAAAATGGACCATGACTGCAGTACCCGATGCACATTTTATTTCTTGCTGCCAAGCCTCTTGATAAACATCAAATGAACTATTACCAACACGACTTATATACGTTTTTAAGACAACACTCTCTCCGTATTGCAATTCCGCATGAAATTCAACGGTTGTTTTAGCTAAAATCAATTGCCATTTTTTAATATCTAGATCAGGGCTGAACCATCTAAATACGGGGTCTCTTGCCCCTTCAAACCATTGTGCAACAACCGTATTATTAATATGACCTAAACCATCAGTCTCACAAAACCTAGGTTTTATTGTTTCTTCTATCACTGTTATTCCTCATGTTGTAACTCATATTTATTCAGTAAAGCTAAATTCGGTGTAAGCTATTTATCTTGAATAACGTTATCCCAAACAAATACCTAGTGTATATTGAAGTGGCTAATTAATAATAAAACAATAACAGATTACGTGTTACAAATGGTACATAGCTAAACAATGAAGCTGAAATAATGGAACAAATTTATCAGTAAGCGCTATAGTTAACTAAGTGAGATATAAAAGTTTTACTCATTTATCAATCAATAAAGGTGCGCTACGCTGTTGTTACTATTAATAAAAACAAACAAAACGTTATGGCGAGTAAATAAAAAGAAGACATTAATGACTGCATTAGTGTGTAGCCTTTTACTAAATAATTTTTGTCATGCTTCAGCCCTTCTGATTCAAGAATCACATCCACATATTTCAGCTGAGCACGAAGAAAACTGCCAGAACAAGTCGACCAAAACGATTTTTAAACCGCAAACTATTTTTGACGAAAGTGAAGAAGGTATTACTTTTTTACATCGTTGGGCTAATGCCATTCATATTGATACAAAAATTATCACTTTAGAAAATGAAGCGGCTTTTTTCCTTAACAAATGTAACAAAAACTTTGCCGATATGGCTGAGCTTGAACGACATTTACGTAGCCGAAGATATCTGCGTGCAGCCAAAGTAACGAGTGATAAAAATGTTGAAAACATCACAGTAAACACATGGGATAATTGGTCTTTAATGC
>JAWSUX010000342.1:0-19383 GCA_033852215.1 Colwellia sp.
ATGGCGAAAACTTTAAATTGCTTGACGGTATAGCAGACAAACTTGGCGCAGCCATTGGTGCATCACGTGCTGCAGTTGATGCTGGTTTTGTTCCTAACGACATGCAAGTGGGTCAAACAGGTAAAATTGTTGCGCCTGACTTATATATAGCCGTAGGTATTAGTGGTGCTATTCAGCATTTAGCCGGAATGAAAGACTCAAAAGTCATTGTTGCTATTAACAAAGATCCTGAAGCACCTATATTCCAAGTAGCTGATTACGGTATCGTAGCTGATTTATTTGATGCCTTACCTGAGTTAGAAAGTAAAATTTAAAAATATGATATTGATAACAGGCGGTTTCCAGTTTGTTGTCACCTTGATATAATAAAACCACTGAAGCGATTATCGTCTCTGTGGTTTTATTTTATCTGCCATATCAAAGCATTGTTGAAAAAGTAACGAAGGGGTTTGTATGAAAAATAGTTTTTCTAGTTTAAGTGATTTAGCGAGTGCTTTTGGAAAAGAAGTAAACTCCTGCGATAAAAAAGCTAAAACAAACGACGACTCATTAGTATATTCAACTGATGGTGGGCGTATCACACAAAAACAAAATAAAACCGTAACAGCCAGTGATGGTTTTGCCCAGGTAAGACGAGAAACTAAAGGTAGGAAAGGCAAAGGCGTTATCGTTATTAGTGGTTTAGGTTTGGAAACACAAGCACTAAAAGAGTTAGCAAAAAAGTTAAAAAAGACTTGTGGGACAGGCGGCTCTGTCGTTAATGACACAATAGAAATACAAGGTGATAAACGCGAAGAGATAAAAATAGTACTTGAAAAATCAGGATTTAAAGTTAAATTTACTGGCGGTTAAGCCCTTGTAATCCTGACTTCAATAAAACATATGCTACAAATTATAGAGCTTACGTCCAGATAAGGCGTGAGAAAGTGTATTACCATCAACATATTCTAATTCGCCACCAACTGGCACACCATGAGCAATACGAGAAATATTTACCTGATACTCTTGTGCTAACTCAGCAATAAAGTGGGCTGTGGCTTCGCCTTCTACAGTTGGATTTGTTGCTAAAATAATTTCATCAAACTGACCACTGGCAAATTGTTTCGCAAGAATATCTAAACCCAAATCATTTGGACCAATACCATCAATTGGAGATAAATGTCCCATCAGAACAAAATACTTTCCAGTAAACTCCCCTGTTTGCTCAATAGCAATAACATCACCTGGCGTTTCCACTACACATAACGTTGTCGCGATTTGACGTTTAGGACTTTGACAAATGTCACATAACGTTTCTTCAGTGAAATTACGACATTCCTGACAATGACCAATATCGGTCATTGCTTTAGCTAACGTATTTGCGAGTTTACTACCAGCATGGCGATTACGTTCAAGCAACTGAAAAGCCATACGTTGGGCTGATTTTGCGCCAACGCCAGGTAAACATTTTAGTGAATCAATTAACTCTTGCACAAGTGGACTAAATTTCATAAATAACCATTAAATTTTATATAAAATATTCTATCTTTTTAATACATGAATCTGCATAATTTATTCATAAAGATAAACAATAATAAATAACTCTGCCGTATCTCTTATTTAACGAGAGAACAGCCACTTTCTGCAAATTTAATTCAGGACAGAACAAGGACAGAACAAGGACAGAAGATAAGCCTAAACGTAAAAAGCTCAAGAGTACCTTGAGCTTTTTATAGTATAAACAAGTAAATTAAAATGGCATTTTCATGCCTGGAGGTAATTGCATACCACCTGTTACTGAGCCCATTTTATCTTTATTTTGCTCTTCAACTCGACGTACCGCATCATTTACAGCTGCAGCAAGTAAGTCTTCAATTAAATCCTTATCATCTTCCATTAAGCTATCATCTAGCTCAACGCGGCGAACACTATGACTGCCTGTCATGGTCACTTTAACCATACCTGCACCAGCTTCACCTACAACTTCCATTTTGGCTAACTCTTCTTGTGCTTTCGCCATTTTTTCTTGCATTTGTTGGGCTTGCTTCATTAAGTTGCCCATGCCACCTTTCATCATAACTTTGCTCCGATATAATTAATTTATAAATTTATTTATGTTAATAAGACTATTTTACCCCATTAACTCTATTCTTTAAACGCTAACGAGCAGTAATACTCTCTTCATCTAACGTTGCTTGAAATTTTTCTTGCAGCGCGACGACTGTAGTATCCTCTTCTATTAATATTTTCGCATAGTCATAACGTTTATCGTTGATGTGCCCTTGAATTTGATAGGGATCGGCAACTGTTTTCTCAACAATATTTAACGATACTGTAATATTACGGCCTAAGAACTCGCAAATAACGGTCTGTAATTGATCTTGAGCAACTTGTGTATTTAAGTGTCTAGTTGCCTGATCAAGCAGTAAGATTAAGTGTTCATCTGTAGAATTTTCACTAATTGTTGCATGAATTGCCAACTGCCTTATACGTGCACTAAGTTGCATAGAGTCAATCATATGCGCCCATTTATCCACTTGATTCGCTTTTCGAACAGTCGCAGGATCAATGTTTTCTTGTTGATAAGGCGCTTCTGGCTCAGGCTCTATCAGGGCTATTTCTTGTGTTAAGTTTTCACTTATTTCAATTTCTTCATTCTGTACTGAAGCAGTTGCACTCCTTTGGGAGGCTTGACGCACGATGGCGCCATCAGACTTTTTTTCTTGACTCTCCAACTGTTTTTTTCTGCTACGCAGCATATTACGTGTTGCTAAAATAGCGCCAACAGGGCTATCAATTGCTGTCGTTTCTGGTACTTTCGTCGTTGCTAATACTTCTTTTGGCTGTTGTTGAGGTATCAACAATTCAGCTGTATCCGCTTTTTGCTCTACAGGGCTATCCATTAACTTTTGTTCAAAAGTATTACTGATTACTGGCGTTACGGCTGTTTCTTGTAGTGACTCTGTAGACTGCTTTTTTATTTCAATAGCTTGTTGTTCAATCTCAGCCATTTCCTGAGCTAAACCAGCTTGTGATTCTGATGACGAATCTTCTAGTAATTGCTCTGCTTCTTTAACTACAACTTGCTGAAATGAAACTTTTGGTTGTTCTATTGTACTTAAACTTACCTCTTTCAGCTGATCTTTAACCATAGGTTTAAAAGCAAACAAACGTAATAAGGTCATATCAAAAGCGGCTTGTTCATCAGCGGCATAAGGTAAATCTTTACGACCATCAATGCTAATTTGATAATATAGCTGTATATCTTCAGCCGACATGGCTTGACTAAATTGTTTCAGCAAAGCAACTTGCTCTGCTGGTAAATCAAAATGTTGCTCGATAATTTGCATTAAAGCGACTTGATGAAATAGTTGAATAAGTTCAGCAAATAAACGACTATAATTGGGCGCATAAGAAGCTATTTCTTGTGATAACCCCATTAAACCTTGACCATCTTGTTTTAACAAAGCAATCAGTATTTTATAAACCCAGTTTTGGTCGATACCGCCAAGCATCTGCTGAATATTGGCCAGCGTTATATTACCTTGCCCTTGTGCAATAGCCTGATCTGTTAAGCTAAGTGAATCACGCATACTTCCACGTGCCGCTTTTGCTAAAAGCGTTAAACTAGCAGGCTCATAAGAAACTTTTTCTTCAAGTAAAATATCAATTAATTTGGTTTCAATTTGTTTTACTGTTAATGCTTTTAAGTGAAATTGCAAACAACGAGATAAAACGGTTATAGGCAATTTTTGTGGATCTGTAGTCGCTAGAATAAATTTAACATGCTCTGGCGGCTCTTCTAGCGTTTTAAGTAAAGCGTTAAAACTATGGCGCGATAACATGTGCACTTCATCAATGAGGTAGACTTTATAACGACCTCGACTTGGCGCATACTGGACATTATCAAGTATTTCTCTAGTATCATCGACTTTGGTTTTTGATGCGGCATCAATTTCGAGTAAGTCGACAAAACGGCCTTGATCAATATCAATACAGGTATCACATTGACCGCAAGGCCTGTCGGTAATGCCTTTTTCACAGTTTAGACTTTTGGCAAAAATTCTTGCGATGGTTGTTTTACCAACACCTCGTGTCCCTGTAAATAGGTAAGCATGATGTAAACGCTGTTGCGACAATGCATTAGCCAATACCGTCACTACATGTTCTTGTCCCATTAACTCTTGGAAGTTTTTAGGGCGCCATTTTCTAGCTAAAACTTGATAACTCATTTTCGACACCTTGCCAACACTTGATAGATCATAATAAACTTTGTAACTTAGCCTGAATTAAAAATTGTAGACTAATCACCAATATACTGAATAAGCGAATGCGTTTTGATATTCATCGCAGTTAAACACTTTTCGCCACCTAAACCAGGTAAAGAAATAACAAATCCTGCATGACTTACTTCTGCGCCTAAACGTCGGATTAATTTAGTGGTTGCTTCAATAGTGCCACCTGTCGCGAGTAAGTCATCAATGATAAGCACTTTATCATGATTTGTTAATGCATCTTAATGTATTTCTAATACATCTTCACCGTATTCAAGTTGGTAGGCTTGTGCATAAGTATCACGGGGGAGTTTTCTGGGTTTTCTTACTGGGGTAAAACCTATACCTAATGCTAATGGTGCTCCAAATAAAAAACCTCTTGCTTCAGTTCCTACAACTTTAGTGAAGCCTTTATTTTTATAGGCTGTAAACAAGAGAACAATAGTTAAGGCGAATGCTTCGGCGTCTGCTAATAAGCTAGTAACATCACGAAATACAATACCTTTTTTAGGATAGTCAGGGATAGCACGAATTGCACTTTTTAATTGCTGCGATTGAGTTTCTGTCATAGCTGATAGTTTTCATTCATGAAAATTAATAGCTAAATCATAAAGGAAATTGAACAGTATTTATAGAAATAAAAGCAGCTGTAAAGCAAAAAAACTACTCTATTTACTTAGCCATTAGCTGCGTTAAGCAACTCATTATCACTTAATTGGGAAACTAACATTAAAAGCTCTGGCTGATCGATAGGTTTAGTAATTACAGCAGAGAAAAATTGATATTCTGGTAATAATTTAGCAGCCTCGATTCCTTGAGTTGTCATAAATAAGATAGGAATATTTTTATACAATTCATTTTTATTTAAATTTTTAGTCAATTGCGCACCATTCATTAAAGGCATTAAATGATCAATAACACAAAGGTGATAATTGTTACTCTTTACTTTTTCTAAAGCATCTAGACCATTCACCGCACACTCAACATAATGACCTAACTGCGTTAAAGTATTAAATAAACTTTCTCGAACTAATTTTTTATCATCAACAACTAATATATTCATAATATTTTTTCAAACTAAATTATTTTTCAAATGAGGCAAGGCACTATTCAATGTAAAATTAAAGAGGCTCTTATGCATAAATCATAACAACTTAAGCGCTGCATATTAACGGATTATTCATAGAGCAAACAGTCTAAACTCTATTTTTAATGTTCTGATTATGTTCGAATACCACTAAAGTACTATGCCGATGTTAATATATATATAACTAAAAACTATCAAACTAGACGAAGCTAACACTAACTCATTTTAATTTTAAAACCTTACGTGTAGCTTTTATAGCATCATTTTTTTTATTATTTGGGTTTTGATAAATAGAACTAGCATTTGGTCTTGCTCCTTCAACAAAGGGCTCTGTCGTTTTAGGTTTCACTTTCTTTTTATTGTAATTAGTTTTCTGTTTAACTTCATCACTAACTGGCTCTGTGTATTTAACCGTCCGAGCAACATGATATTTTTTATCAATTGCATGTAAAAGATTCCTGATGACTTGATCTTTACACTCTCGATAATTTTTATGCTCAGCTTTACGCGAGAAGGCACTCAATTCAGGTTTACTTAAACGAAAATCAACGGTATTTAACAAATCAATAATGTCATCCGCTTGCAAATTCAATGCAATCTTTAATTTAGTTAGAATGATATTATTACTTAAGCGCTTTTCTGGCGCTATTTGAGGGCCGGCTTTTTTACCACGATTATCATTAATAAAACCGTTTAAGAAAATAGCTAATTGAATATCCATACATTTAACAAAATCATTATCACTGTCTTTTTTCAGCCACTGACTAACTTGCTCACGTGTCACGGTTTCATCGGCTAGCGCAAATAGTGCAACCATTTTGTTATCGTTAAAATTAAAGGTGTAGCGTAATCGACGCAAAATGTCATTATTAGTCAAGGTTGTATTCCGAATAAAGGCTGAAACGTTATTATACACCTTTATGCATTACGGGTGAAACAACTACAAAATATAACGAGCATAGCTAATACAAACTAATATTAAAAATGACATCATGAAAATTTGATCAGTTACTAAGCCATTTACTTTTTCATTCCCTAGGAAATTAAGCTAAAGTTTTGTAACATACTTTATTAATATTTTATTTATCAGTTAGCGAGATGCTAAAAGTGAAAAACACATTCAATTCAACATTATGCTGTCACCTTAAAAAACTAAGTATTGTGGCATCAATTCTTACATTAAGTAGTTGTGCAAATCAAAACACTATTGCTCAGCAGCAATTAGAGCCCGTGAGTAATGCATGTCAAAAGATTAATTTCTTGATTAATGCCTATGACAGCAATTTCGAACAATTGAAAGAAATTCAGATAAAAGCCAGAGCGAGTAATATTTGGCAAGCAAAGTATCACTTGATAGGCAGCAGTTGCAAAATTTGGTCTTGGGGAGCAGATCAAAGCACATATTCTTGTAACACCGTAGAAGTAGACGAAGAAAGCGCCCGACACTATTATGAAAGTACTAAAAACACTTTACAACAATGCTTAGGACAAGANNAAAGCCGAATACACCACTAAAAACAAAACTGTCACACTATCAAGCCATTTAGTTCCAAGCAGTGGTATATTTCAATCTAAATGGTCAGTTTATTATTATATAGGTAAAATAAAATAGTATTTCTTCTAACTAAAAAACGGGCTAAAGCCTAATGCCGATATGGGTACAGGTACGTGAATCTATTTTATTTCAAGGTGTTAAATGAAACTTTAAAGCTCACATAACATGTGAATTTTTACGTAATATTACACCAATAAAATTATTGGGGTTAATAGAGGTCGCCAAGATTTAGAGCTCTGTTTACATGAGATAATTTAACATAACCCCATCACACCCCAAGATACGCTCTCATACTCGTTATTCGTACAAACTGTACAAATTAACATTTCATGCTTGACTCAATTAAGGTCTTTCACCTAAAATGCGTTCAGGTTGCAGAGACGCCTGTCCGCTAAAGATGAATTCACTCTGATATCAACATTAAGATCAGTTCAAAATGAACTAAGTAGGCTTTGCGGAATGCCACAATAACTTAGAGGTATTTGAATTGTGACTAATCTTACAAAAAATCGGGCTGTGCCTGATAAAACTCCAACAAACCCGTTAAGCATTAACAATATATATACATTATTTGCCAAAATTGCACTGCCGATCACCTTCGGTATGCTCATTAGTGGCTTATACAATATTGTTGATGCATATTTCATTGCACGTTATGTAAGTGAAAATGCTTTTGCCGCGGTATCTGCGATCTTCCCCTTACAAATGCTGTTAATAGCACTAACCGCTTTAATTGGTAACGGTGTAAGTATTGCTATTAGCCAATATTGGGGAGCTAATAACGACTCAGCCACTAAAACTGTAATCAATAATGCGATAAGTATTATTTTATTTATTTGGCTTGTCGTTGCATTATTATCTTATGTCTATGAACACACTATTCTAACAAGTATTGGTATTACCCCTGTCCTCTTTACTGAAGCCAGTGCATATTTTTTACCGATAATGGTAGGCTCAATATTTCTATTTTTGATCTGCTTTATCTCCGATATTTTACGTGCGCAAACCAATATGATGAGTTTATTTTTAATCATATTATTAGGAGCCATAATAAATATCGTTTTAGATTTTTTACTCGTTGTTGTTTTTAATTTTGGTGTCTTGGGAGCTGCTTTAGCAACATTAACAGGGCAATTTTTTGGCATTATTGTTGGTTTAAAGCTGTTAAAAAATGGTCCTTATGCTTTACGGTTATCGAGTCTTAAACTTGAAATGAAATTTCAAGTTATTAAACATTTTTTGAGTTTAGGTTTACCTGTTTTTATTGCATATATTGGTGCTAGCTTGATCATAATGATTATTAATATCGCTATTACTCAACATATCGGCACTGACAAGGAATTAATGCTTGCCGCATATGGAATGAACGGTCGTATTAATATTTTTATAATTTTACCGCTTATTGCTATTAGCCAGGCAGTACAAACGATTATTGCTTACAACTTTGGCGCTAATCAGTTACATCGTGTAAAAGAAGCTGCATTAGCGGGAATATGCATAACAACGTCTTATTTGCTAGTTATGACGGTAATACTTTATTCATTACCACATCAAATTTTCGCGTTATTCAGTGATAATAAACAGCTAATTCAGCAGGCAACAGCCATTGCCAACACCATGTTTTTAGCACTGCCATTAGTGGGATTAAGTATTGTTACTACGGCTTACTTCCAAGCTATTGGCAAGGCGAAAATTGCTATGCTTATTTCGTCAGTCAAAGTTTACTTATTATTAATACCAACAATATTGTGGCTAATTGCATATTTTGATATTAGTACTGTGTGGTATGCCTTTCCTCTTACTGAACTTATTGCTTCTTTATTGCTTCTATTACTGCTTGGGGTATTTGTATCTCAACAACGCGAATTAAGTAACAAGCTAACGATGGAAAATGCATCATGAACTTGGCAATAAAAGAGTTAAAAATTCAAGCGAAAAAATTACTAAAAATCATTAAAGCAGGTGACGAAATACCTACTAAAATGAAACGACAATTAAAGGCGCTTAATCTTGAGTCCATACAAGAAATCAAATTAAAACATTGTCATTTTCTTGTTGCTAAAAAGTATAGCTTTGACAATTGGCAACAGGCTCAGCAGGTGCTGTCTGGTAGTGAATTGACTAGTACGACAATAAACATGGGTACCTTATTTCACTCGTCGCGGTGCGACGCATTTATTAACTTATGGTTTGCTAATTACGCTGAAGCCGAATCAGCATTGGCGCTTGATAAAAAGAACCGCTGGCTTATCCCTTATAAGCACCAATATATTGTTGTGAATAAGGAGTATCTTAAAATGATCGGGATCGATAATGCCTTTGATAAGCAATGGCGCTGTATTAATCATGATCTAGTTAAAGGCTATAACAGCGAAAGTTGGGATATATTAGCCATGGCAGCACTTAAAAATTTTAAACTCTAACGACTAGTCAACTTTAGGCTTAACAAAAGCAAGGCAGTTAGTTAAATCACCTTGGTTCTTGTTAAGTCTTTTCTATGCAAATTAAATAGCGCTAACTACTGTTTACATTTTAATAACGGCCATTTTATCCTGAGACATATCACGCATGGTATAAGCAATGCCACCAGTATTATAACCAGAGTGTTTACGCCCAGCAAAAGGCATCCAATCAACGCGGAAAGCGCTATGGTCGTTTACCATTACCGCGCTAGCCTCTAATTCGCGTATGGCTTTCATTGCAACATCGAGATTTTTTGTAAACACTGAGGCTTGAAAGGAAAACTCCAATGAATTTGCTTGAATAATGGCTTGGTTAATATCGTCGTAGCCGTATACACAAATAACTGGACCAAAAATTTCCATGGTCGAAACTTTTGCATCCGCAGGCGGTTCAAGCAGTACTGTTGGCGCATAAGTGGTTTCACCCAATCGTTTACCTCCTGTTAGTAGTATTGCGCCAGCTGCCACCGCTTCATCAACCCAGTTGGCAACGCGATCAACTTCTTTAGGCCGAATAAGTGGACCACATTCGGTCAATTCATCGATGGCGTTACCAACAATGAGTTTTGATGCGCCGTCAGCCAACATTTGTGCAATAGCCTTAGCTTTATTTTTTGGCGCAAAAATACGCTGCACAGACACACACACTTGTCCCGAATGATAAAATCCGCCTTTAAGTAAACTTGGGATCATCGCTTCAATATCGGCACTATCTTCAATGATAACAGGGGCAACGCCTCCATGCTCTAACGCACAACGCGTACCGGGTGCTAATTTAGATCGCAACATCCAGCCAACGTTAGCTGAGCCAATAAAGCTGAAAAAAGCGATGCGAGGGTCGGTGATCATTTTTTCAGACGTTGGAATATCACAGGTAATAAAACGGCACCATTGTGGCGGTAAACCCGCTTCATGTAAGATATCAACAAATGCCTTGCATGATAATGGCGTATCTAATGCGGGTTTAACTAACACCGGACAGCCCGCTGCAATGGCTGGCGCAACTTGATGTACGATTAAATTTAACGGGTGGTTGAACGCTGAAACGGCAACCACAATCCCTATTGGCTCTTTGGTGGTAAAGGCTATTCTCCCCGCACCTGCTTGAGTTAAATCCATTGGAATTTGGCTACCGGTTAATTGCGAAATTTCTTTTGCACAAAGCTCTACGCCATCAATGGCTCTCGTTACCTCAACTCGCGCATCGGCAAGTGGTTTGCCTCCTTCGTTTGCGATCAAAAACGCTAATTCATCTGCTTTTTGTGAAATCAATAGTGCTGCTTTGTTAAGAATACTCACACGTTCAAATGCGGGAAGACCTTGAGGACACTGTTTAAATAACTGATGAGCGCTTGTTAAATATTCATCAATTTTAGCCCACGTGACTGTAGGTACCGACCCGATGAGTGTTTGATCATAAGGGTTAACAACGTTGAGCTTTTTAATTGCCTTGTTTTTTTCAGATATATTTATTGTTTCAGATACAGCGTTTTTTTTTGATTTGGCCATAATGTTGCTTTCCTAAATTCGGTTAATAAGTTGAAAATAGCCTAGTTGTATGAAACCTCCGTATAATAACTTTATATCAAACAAACTTATTCAGGCTTAATATAACCTGACCAAATATCTTCATTCACTGACTTTTTCTTTTTACGCTTTTTCTTACCGCTACCTTCAGGTTTTGCCATCGGTTTACTTTCTGCGACGAGTGAAGCTAAAATTGAATCATCGGCAATCTCATGAACTTCAAAACCTTCAACTTGCTCGCGTTCAAGACGAATTTTGTTTTTCTTTTCGATCACTTTAAAATGATGATAATCTTCATGATCAATAAGCGACAGTGCTAAACCCACCTCACCCGCACGACCACTTCGACCAATACGGTGCATGTAGTCTGACGGACTTCTGGGTAAGTTAAAATTAATTACCACTGGCAGCTTTTCAATATCTAAACCACGGGCAGCAATATCCGTGGCAATTAATACGTCAATCTCGCCTGCTTTAAACCCATCAAGCACCCTACTACGTTCACTTTGCCCTTTATCACCATGAAATACTGCTGCGCTAATACCACGTTTAGCGAGTTTTCCTGCTAAATGCTCACAGTTGTTTTTGGCATTAACGAAAATAAGCGCTTGTCGCCATTGATGTAGTTTAATCAAATGCGCTAACAGTGCTGTTTTTTCACCTTTGTTCACGGTAAAAACACGCTGTACTAAAGTGCTGGCGTCGCTACTTTGTAACTGTATTTCAATAGGGTTGTTGAGCAATTCTTGGGTTAGCGTTTGCACTTGCTCAGGAAAGGTCGCTGAGAATAATAATATTTGTTTTTTCTTTGGTAATAACGCTAACAGCGCAGATAACTCGTCAGTAAAACCTAGGCTTAACATTCTATCGGCTTCATCAAGCACTAAGGTATTAACTCTATCAAGCTTAATCGCATTACTTGAAATTAAATCGATTAATCGACCCGGTGTTGCCACCAAAATATCAGTGCCGCCGCGTAATGCTAACATTTGAGTATTGGCTGATACACCACCAAAAACAGCAACCGTTTTAATCGCGCCATTAAAGTGCGCTGCATAAAATTTGATACTGTCAGCTACTTGCTTGGCTAGTTCACGAGTCGGCACCAAAATAAGTCCCGAAACATAATTACCCTTGCTAGCTTTAGTGCCTTTACTCGTCTGCTGTTCCTGTATTTTTTGCAACAAAGGCAAAGCAAAGGTAGCTGTTTTACCCGAGCCTGTATTTGCTCCTGCAATTAAGTCACGTCCCGCTAATACACTTGGAATAGCTTGCGCTTGAATAGGCGTTGGCTGCTGATATTCCAGCTCAGTTAATCGAGCTAACAAAGGCGAAATAAGACCAAGTTCTGAAAAGTTGGTTGGCGTTGTAACAGTAGTTTTGGCAGAGGTCATTAAATTAAAAAACTCAAAGCTAAGATAAGTGTCACCATTTTAGCGTAGTTATGCCCCGTTAAGTTAGTAAAATCGACCAAAGCTGCTGAGAGGTGATTTAATGCACAGTATAGCTCGATATAGTCCTCATAAGCTTCAGCCCTACATTATCTCATTGACGAAACAAAAACAGCGCGAGACCAAGTTAAGGAATAGGTTTGGGGTATTATGACACCAAAAGAATGGAGAGGAGGAAATAAAAACAATATGAAATAACTCGGCGAAAAAACTTACCTTTTACGCCTTAACTTCGTTCGGTCAGGCAATTGATAGCACTCCCTTAAAACCACAACTCGCTATTTACTATATAAAGCAAGCTCCGGGTTTGCCCAACACCCGAATAAGGTGTCGGCTGCGCGACACCTATTCTTATTTTTCTAGCTATTAAATTATTAATTAAAACTAAAACTAGTTAATTCTAATTTCCAAGTGGCACCATAATCTTTCGAGTTTTCAATATTTTCAAAACCATAAATACCATTTGAAACAGAAAATAAACCGTGATTTTTTGTTAACCACATTTTATTTGAAAACACTTTTCTATCTGAAATCTTATACCATGAAACACCAAAATCTTTAGAGGCATATAGCCCCTCATCAGAAACAACTCCGCCTGTTTCTATAATTAAGTTGTCTTTAATAATTAGTGGTGCGGAAGCTTTAACAGAGTACGGAGAATCTGTTTCCAACCAAGCCCCCCCGCAATTTTCTGTAAAATGAGTTTTAGCAAACACTCCACCAAAACCTCCGCCAGGACCCGTTAATACACCGATGAAGTTATTTGCATCGGATGCTGAAATGGATATTGCAGAACGTTTATCTGGAGTAGAGTTTTTAATCCAGCTATTACTGACGAAATCATAACAACTAATAGAATCACTTGCACTTGCGCCAAACCCTATGCCTTCAGGCATGCGCCAATAAAAAGCGAACTGAGATCCATTCCATGTATCAAAGCCTATTTTTACGCTATTTTCCAACTCCCAAGCCCCATTATTTATTTGACCTGACCTATAGAGCTCGGAAAAACCGTCACGTTCTATAGCGATAAACCATTGACTGTAGTCCTTTGATGAACTGATAAAAACCACATTGCCATGGGGTAAGTTCCCTTTGTTTATATTTTGAATATCACCTTCTTGAGATAATTTATAAATATTCCCTAAATCGTCCGCAGCAATGGCAATAAAGTCATCTTTTTGGTATGGGGCTGTTGTAATAACTTGGCTTAGCTCACTATTTCTTGATAGTACACTCCACTTTCCATTATTACTTCGAACAAGTGTGATTCCAAGGCGCGTACCAGCAATAATTAGACCATTCTCTAATTCAGATATATTCGAAATACCTTGGGGATGTGCTAAGGCATATGACTCAACTCTATCCTCTACCTTATGTGGGGAAGCCCACCCTAAAAACGTATTATTACTATTCAATTCATACTCATGTTTAAAAAAACGATCCACTAACGCTTTATTGTTTATTATTATTTCGCTTCTACCTAGTGCCGCTTTATCGTTTACCGCAGACAATATCAATCGTCCTAAGTCTGATACTTCTCCAGGTTTTACAATGAAATTACCCAATAGTTCAGAGTCTTCGGTGTTTAATGATTTTGTACCATTTGTTACAGCTGCTGTAACTTTAGTAACCTTATATTCTCCGGCAGGTAATCCTCCAAAAAATAGAGACGTCCCCTTAGACTTCCCCCATATTTCATTTTTAAAAATGTGCTCTTTCTTTTGCTTTCCACTGACACCTTTTACAGTCACTGAGTATATTTGAGGTATTTCACCAGTGTTCACTGTTGTAGATAACAAAACCAAACCAGAACTCTGCTTATTCGTTTTATATTCACCTATACTGTCGGCATAATTCGTTGTTTGACAACCCTGAATAAAAATGACAAAGATCATTAATACAACTACCTTCTTGAACACCATTGTAAGCTTCCTTAATTTTTTATAAAAACTTTTAATTTTACAAATAACAATTAATGAACACACGTGCCTGTAGAATTACTCGTTTTTTATATTATTTATAATGAAAATAATATAACTGGGTTGTTTTCTTTTAACAATCAAAAGCGCTTACGTTTTGGCTATTTTCAATAAAAGGGGTCGGCAATAAAAGAATAAAAGCAGCGCTAGACCAAGTTAAGGAAGGGGTTGGGGTTATTATTACGTGAAAAAAATCAGAAAGTTATTATGGGGTCATGAATATTGTATTAATAGCTTGTCTGTATTAATTTCAATAACCCATTATTTCATTTTATGAACTTAATGATTCATAAATTTATCAATCAAGGTCGTTAGCCGGTCACTTAAATGACATTCAAATTCATCAAGACTTTTCCCAAATATCGCCAAATATTTTTCAGCTTGGTAATGGTTCATGACTTTACCAAGCACATTGTATTGCATTTCAGGTAACGTTTTATCTTTTCTGTGAACAATATTCCAAACGATATAATCTGAATCTAATGTTTGAAGTGCCAATTGAGAAAATTTACAAAAGTCAGCAATATGTTTTGTTCCTTCTGGCCCTAAACAGCCAGCTTCGACTCTATATGTTACAGATAACTTTCTATCGTCTTGTAAAGGTAATGAATTTTTCATGCAACTTATCTCAAATGTTAAGTTTGTCAAAAATATTGAACGGAGTGAAAATAGCCAACTGTAATTTGTCACACTTTAAAGTTGAAGTTATGCATTTACACTACTATACACTGAAATAGGATTCTGCTCGCTAAGAAGTTATTTATTGACGGTCAAAAAACAAGATATTAACAGACTTGATTCCTTGATTGATCTGTTTAACGGAAAGCCCTTTATTCCTGCCATGAGTTAATCCCCTACTTTTTATAGGCTAGTAGTTACAAATATTTTTAGTTCATAATATGCTGAAAATATGCGATATTAGCGCGAATTAAATTAAAGTTATGCGTGATATGAAAACTGTAGACTCTCTGCCAGGTGAAATAATTAAACAAGCCGACCAATATATGTATTATCACCCTAAGGCTATTTCCATATACATTTTACCCATCTTCATGTTTTACCTTGCGCCTCACAGCATTGTTGAAGATAACATTGGTGTTATGGATAAAGTTATTAATGCATTAATAGCTTTTGATAAGCCACTATTAATCGTCATGTTGATATATACTTTTCTAATTTTATTTTCTAAGTTGTCTCGAATGTTGTGGGAATATAATAAGCCTCAATGGTTTAAGTATTATTTGTCTTTAATTTTCGCCGTATTTGTCACTATATTTTGCAAAAACTTTGATTTTAATCATTGGTTACTTTATGACTATGGCTACTTAACTGATGTTAATTTTACTCCTTGGGTGGCTTTGTCTTCTTTTATACCAATGCTTGCAGCCCACTTAGATTCATTTAAATCTGTTGAATTAGCTTTTTATAAATCAAAAGGTTTTAATTACACTGGCCGGTTATCAAGCAGGTTTCACACATAATAAATAAAGGATAGGTTGCGCGTAGCCGCAGCTTTATCCTTTATTAGCTACTTTCTCGCCACTGTTTAAGAGAGCGTTGTATTTGCTCTAAATAAAAGCGGAATAAAAGGGGCAGTGACAAAAGAAAATAAGAACTATTCTCAAGTGTCACCGACTCCCTTTATTTTAACGCCATAGTATCTTGTTAGCCATTACCAACTAAAGCATTAGTATTATTCCAAACAAACCAGTATGTTGGAATAACGCTACCATCGGGGGCATTCCAAACACTATCTGTAGCCTTGTAAGCACCAAGCCATTTATAAAAAGCTTGTGCATTAGTATTGTCTTAATTTACCAATAGACACAAACCTTTATCAGGCTCTTGCTGTAAACACCAACGAGCCCCCTCAATCAAAAGGGACTTACCTATACCTTTTGATTGGTGAGTTTTACGAATATGTAAATTATCCAGATAGGAGCCGAAATCAGGATTTCCGTCTGAATAGAAACATGCAACCCCCACAATTCCCTCGTCAAATTCCGCCACTAAAACATATTGGTTATGCTTCTGATTGATAAGTCATCTCGCCCAAACTTCTTCTCTTTCTCGTGGGACTATGTCTGTTAAATAAGCTTCGATTAAAACGCTTTTATATGTATCGCGCCAGCTAGCTGTATGGATATCGGCGATATTCGCTGCATCGGCTGGTGAGGCTACTCTTATCTTCATGTGGGGGAAAATCATTTTGTATGGCTAACGAGCCTGTAAAATCACTTGTTTTTTATATTATTTTTAATCGAAATACTCTAACTGGATTATTTTCTTTTAACAATAAAAACGTTTACGTTTTTGCCGATCTTAATTTTTACAGCGTTGAGTCTTGAATTTTGCCTAACGTTGTACTTATTTACTTCTTTTGAGGGTATTGTCGAGAGGGAATATAGGGTATTAATCTAATACAGGTTATGTCTTAACTTTTCTATATTATGCACTAAACAATACAGCTGCCATTGCGCATTAACTTTCTCTTGATCACAGGTATAGAACCTACCATAAGATCTATTTATTTTTTAAAATTAAGCGACTGTTATTTTGATCAATATGAAAATCAAAATTTCTTAAAAAATTCATACCTAACAAACCATCATTGCCTTCACTTACAAAAGGGCTTACCGCAAAAATAAAGTCGTTAACAATATAACCTTGTATAGCAAATTCGGCCACTTGGTAAATACTGGCGGTTACCATTCCCCCTGCCGTATTAAGACGTAAATCTTCAATATACACAACGTCTGAATACTGCCTTAATGCTTCAAATGTCGGTTCAGATAACAATGAAATACTGGCACCAGTATCTAACATTAACGATACGTTAAAATTATCATTGATGAGCGCCGGCACAATAAAGTGTTCGCCTTGTCGGCTTAACGGGATGCTTTGAGGCTTTCTTAAAGCTGCTTCAATTTTTGCTAATAACGCTTGGGCTTTAATTTTATAGTTAGGCTGGTTTAGCAAAGGTTCAATAGCGTTACGTGCATACTCAAATTCGCCTAACTGGTATTGTGCGCGAATTAAAATCCACTGAAAATTAAGGTGTTGTGGATCAAACAACATGACTTCTTCAATTAAATCTCTAAGCTCTAGCCATAAATCATTCTTTGTTAACACATCTATTCTTTGTTGCACTAACGCTCTTGCCGCGTTAATTACATTGCGCTTTTCAACTTCAGTAAATACATGATATTGCACTTCATAGGCATGCTGAATAGCAAGTAAAGGCAACTGCTGTTGCCAATATAAGTCAACTTGTTGATAGAGAAACTCGCCATCATCTGGCTGGAATGCTAAATAAGCACTGATCGAATTGTCAGCATCAGTAAACAACTTCTGCTGAATTAATGTCTTTGTTGCGTGCAACCAAAATAGTCTGACTTCGGGTAATTTAGCTTCATCACTATTAGCTAAGGTATTAATTAAAAAACTGGCATTAAAATAGTCTTTCGCCTTAATCGCCTTTTTAATGTTCGCGACTTGTTGGAAGCTTTTAGCACTATCACTTTCAATAACTTTATTTTTAACGCTATAGTCCGCTTTTTTCATGTGTACTGCACCTTGCTGAAAAGGCACACTAACGTCTTGCTGGAACTCTTGTTCAATTGTGCGCATATTTAATTGCATAAACAAATAAACATTAAACGCTACAGAACAGATCAAGCCAATAAATAAAGCAATACGCCACATGATATTTTCCAAAAAAACTGATTCATTTAATATAAAAGATAACTATTGTTAGTTAACGATAGCTAAAGATAACAGCAATGCATGGTGTTATTGTTGGTGTATTAACCCTGTAGTTTCTCTTTCAAAACCATGGCATAGGTAATCACTTATTTGTCGTTTTTTCTTGGCTATTTGATAAAAGTGCTCGTAACCAACAGAAAAGGCAAATGGGTTAACGTTGTAATCGGCATAAGACTGATCACTGCCATTTTTAGCTTCTCTTACACCTGCAGCAAAAGAACTTAAAAAGTCATCTCTGTTGTTGATAAGAATCGTTGTTGAGCCACTGCTAGCCTCAACCAGCTCTAGTGCGCCTAATGCAATATATTTATCGACAACGGCATTATTGAAAAAGCCATTGTATTGCTCCGTTTCAACATCATAAGAAACGGGAGAATCATCTGCTGCTTCCATTAATGAGACAAATAACTCTCGTACTTTTTTTGAAATCACGCGATCTTCCTTTCTTAGTTTATCTTCTCTAATATCAACTCACTGTTATATTTTATCTAAATAACCATTAGTGTCCTAGTTACTTTTGTGAGAGATAAAGGACTGTGATTACTGTGCTAAGGCCATTTAGCTTGTGCTATTCAAATGTTGTCGCCTTAATAAGGTAATGTAAAGAATAAAAAATATTGTCCTATATATCATTAACAGTATGAAATTAAATAATTGTAACCGACTATTTTAAAACAATAAAATAACTTCTGGATAGTTTTTAAATGCTTTCATCATGGTAATAGTTATTGTGTTTATGCACATTAACGTTGTTTTTAACAATGTTGTTTTAACAAAACAATTAGGAGTAATAAATGTATTCAATTTTTAAACTAGTTAAACAATTACCTATCTTGATTATCGGTTTCACGTTGAGTTTTCAATCGCTGTCAGAGCCGTTGATCACTAGCGAAATATCTCAAGCAGAAAAAGCGGTCACTGAATTTTACAGTAAAGTGTTTGTACAGCAAGGCGGGGATATTCGTAAGTTATCTGAACAATATTTACATAAAGACTATATTCAGCACAATCCTTATGTTGCCACAGGTAGAGAGGGATTTATCAAAGCTATTAGCGGCTGGTTCAAAAAGAGGCCTGTAAGTGTAAAAACGGTAATTAAACGTGTAATTACCTCGGGGGATTATGTTGTATTACATGTTCATAGTTACGACACAGCTAAAAAAGATCAAGGAAGTGCCGGTGTTGATACTTTCAGAGTAGTTGATGGAAAAATAATTGAACATTGGGATGTTTGGCAAAAAATACCTGAGAATATGCCACATGATAATGGCATGATTTAATCATTATAGGGGTAAGATCTT
>JAWSUX010000343.1:0-1921 GCA_033852215.1 Colwellia sp.
ATATATGCACCAATTGTTGAGTAAGTATTTCATTACCGGTTATTTGACGCATCTCCATTAAATTCGTCGCAACAGTTACATCCTTAACTGCTTGTTTTAAGCACTCATCGACTGAGCGAACACTATGACCAATATCAAGTTTAATATCCCAAAGTTGAGTGATAAAACTAGATATTTTTTCTTCTAATTCAATATCAATCTCTGCTTGTGTTAATAATAAAATATCAACATCGGATTGAGGGTGTAACTCACCTCGCCCATAACCACCAACAGCAATTAAACTAATTTTAAATTCATTAAGGTGGTGCTGATACCATATTTTTTTTAACGTGGCATCAACAAAAGTGGCTCTTGCTAATAATAAATCACTGACATCATTATCAATGAAGGCGCTTTTCAGCCAGTCATTGAAAGTTTGGCTTAGCGTACAGATATCACTACTTGATAAAAAATCGCTGTTTATAGCTAAACCTTCAATAAAATGTTCGGGAACAATAGTCGTAGAATTCAAAAGATCACCTTTTATTACTTTAATAAACTAATTTTAATGAATTAATTTAAATGAAATAGCTTTAATCAAATAGCAGGTTCGGTTCTGTATGTTTAATTATGCTGAATACGTGTTGTTTTTTCTTCTGCTCGTAAGGTTAATATTTCACAACCTGTTTTGGTTACCACTAAAGTATGCTCCCATTGAGCTGATCTTTTACCGTCACTTGTGTAAACAGTCCAGTTATCTTCTTTATCAAGTACAGTAGAGGCTTTACCTAAGTTGATCATAGGCTCAATAGTAAAACACATGCCTTCAACCATTTTGGTTTTATCGTTATTTTTATAATGAACGATTTGCGGTTCTTCATGGAACTCTTTGCCTATACCATGACCACAGTAGTCTTTAACAATAGAAAATCGTCCTGATTTCTTAATGAACTTTTGAATTGTCGCGCCAATATCACCAAAAAAAGCACCAGGTTTTACTTTTTTAATGGCTAAATATAATGACTCTTGTGCTAATCGACATAAGCGAGCATCCTCAGCAGAGACTTCGCCAATTAAAAACATTTTACTTGTATCACCATGATAACCATCTTTGATGACTGTTATATCAATATTGATAATATCACCGTCTGCTAATAGGGTATTATCAGGAATGCCATGGCAGACAACATGATTAATCGAGGTACAGATCGACTTTGGAAAATGATGATAATTTAATGGAGCAGAAATGGCTTGTTGTACTTTTTCTGTATAGTCGGCGCATAACGTATTAAGTTCATCCGTGCTGACCCCCGATTTTACATGCGGTGCTATCATTTCTAATACGTCCGCAGCAAGTTTACCTGCGACACGCATTTTTTCTATTTCTTCTTGGCTTTTTATCTCTATGGCCATTGTCTGTCTCTTTAAGTGTATTTACATGTTGTTGCTTTAATAGCTACAAGTATTTATTTAATTCTAACTCTACCGCTTCAACAATTGCTTGTGGTTCTTCTAAGTAAAGATGATGATTTAGTAAAATTAAGTCGTTATCAATCGCTAACAATAATGCAGGAATAGCTTCTGTTTGAATGATTTCTTGCAGTGCAAAAACTTCCTCTATTTGTGCTTGTGCATCATTACTGAGTTTATCCGCTTTCAATACTTTTGCTGGAGGCGATAGCTTTAACTGGCTAATTATTTCATTTACGTCGCTTTGTGTTGTTAATTCATTGCCTTGCTCAAAATGAGCTTGTTGCAGTGCAGTTAACAAGTCTATTGCTAATAAAGGTGTTTTGTTACTTGCCCAAGTCATTAAATTTGCAGATAAAATTGAATCTTTTTTTTCTTCTTTTTTCGCGAGGTAAGATTCAGAAAAGTTAATGCCAGTTAAGTGAGTAATGTCATTGAGCTGCTTTATAGTTACTCTCGATTCCTCAGTAGA
>JAWSUX010000344.1:0-2554 GCA_033852215.1 Colwellia sp.
GTTAACACCATAAATAATAGTCGCGTCAATATCCTGGTGGCCAGGGTGAGAAAAAAGTACTTTTTTAGCTCCTTGCGCTATATGCGCTAAACCATCTTTTTTTCTGCCATACTTGCCTGTACAGTCAAGTACAACGTCAACATCATGTTGTTGCCAAGGTAGCTCGGCTAATTTACTAAGATGACTTAAACTTATATCGTCACCGTCAATGGTAAGGGTATTTTCGTGCTGACTAACAGCACAAGGGAAACGACCGTGAGTCGTATCGTATTTAAGTAGGTGTGCAATACCTATTGCTGGGGCGAGTTCGTTAATTGCGACTAAAGTAAAAGTATCTCTTTTTTCACTTTCATAAAGGGCTCTAACCACGCTACGGCCAATACGGCCAAAACCATTGATGGCTATTCTTGTTTTCATAAGAAAAGGTCTTCATAAAAAATATTCATAAAAAAGTCTTTATATAATCACGGTGGTTACATCTAAAATACGATGAGTACAAGAAAATTTCTTGCAGCTCATCGTTGCAACTCATTATTTAAACTTTGTAAGTTAGGTTATAACTCATTCGCTGTGTTAACAACATTGTCTACAGTGAAGCCAAAGTGCTCTAGTAATACATTGCCCGGAGCAGACTCACCAAAAGTAGTCATACCTACAACAGCACCACTTAAGCCAACATACTTAGCCCAAAAGTCGACATGCGCTGCTTCAATAGCAACACGTTTAGTGACGTTAACAGGCAGAACTGATGCTTTATAGTCATTATCTTGTGCATCAAAAACATTGGTTGATGGCATAGAAACGACTCGTACTTTTTTGCCTTGCTCCGTTAATGTGTTAGCCGCACTTATGGCTAAAGCAACTTCAGAGCCTGTGGCAATCAAGATAACTTCAGGTGTACCTTCACAGTCTTGTAAAATGTAACCTCCTTTCTCTATGTCGCTTACTTGTGCTTGACTACGGGTCATTGCGGGTAAACCCTGACGAGAGAAAATTAAGGCTGATGGTGCTTTTTTATTTTGAACTGCTGCTTTCCATGCAACAGCTGATTCTGTTGCATCACACGGACGCCAAGTGGTTAAGTTGGGTGTAGTACGTAAGTTTGTTAACTGCTCAATAGGTTGGTGAGTTGGGCCATCTTCACCTTGGCCGATAGAGTCATGCGTATAAACAAAAATATTTTGAATACCCATTAAAGCAGACATACGTACAGCGTTACGTGCATATTCCATAAACATCATGAACGTTGCGCCGTAATTAATGAAACCACCGTGTAATGAAACACCGTTCATGATGCCGCTCATACCAAACTCACGCACACCGTAATAGATATAATTACCGGCGGGATCTGTTTCAATACCTTTTGAACCAGACCATAAGGTTAAGTTTGAGCCAGCTAAATCAGCAGAGCCTCCTAACATTTCAGGTAATATTTTACCAAAAGCTTCAATGGTGTTTTGTGACGCTTTACGAGAAGCAATGTTTTCGCTATTCTCATGACATTGCTGAATAAACTCATTTGCTTTAGCTTCAAATTCTGCGGGTAAGTCACCGTTGATCACACGACGTTCAAACTCTTTGGCAAGTGCAGGATGAGCAACTTGATAAGCAGCCATTTTTTCATCCCAATTGGTTTGCTTAACACTGCCTTTTTCTTTTTGATCCCACTGAGCATAAACATCACTTGGGATATCAAAAGGTTCATGAGACCAGTTTAAGAATTCACGCGTTGCAGCAACTTCATCATCACCTAATGGTGCACCATGACAATTATGAGTACCTGACTTATTTGGAGAGCCAAAACCAATAATCGTTTTACAGCAAATCATACTTGGCTTGTTAGTGACAGATTTGGCTTCTTCTATCGCGTGAGTGATTGCTTGTGTATCGTGACCATCTACTTCAATTACATGCCAACCGTATGCTTCAAAGCGAGCAGGAGTATTGTCAGTAAACCAACCTTCCACTTCACCATCAATTGAAATACCGTTGTCATCCCAAAATGCAACTAACTTACCTAAACCTAATGTACCCGCTAAAGAACAAACCTCGTGAGAGATACCTTCCATTAAGCAGCCATCACCTAAAAAACAATAAGTAAAATGGTCAACAATATTATGATTTTCACGATTAAATTGTGCCGCTAATGTTTTTTCAGCAATGGCCATACCTACAGCATTAGAAATTCCTGCGCCTAATGGGCCAGTAGTTGTTTCAACACCAGGGGTATAACCGTATTCTGGGTGACCAGGGGTTTTTGAATGTAATTGACGGAAGTTTTTCAAGTCATCCATGGATAAATCATAACCTGACAAATGCAATAAAGAATAAATAAGCATTGAACCATGGCCATTTGACAAGATAAATCGGTCGCGATCAGCCCAGTTTGGATCACTTGGGTTATGCTTTAAAAAATCACGCCAAAGTACTTCGGCGATATCCGCCATGCCCATAGGGGCTCCAGGGTGTCCTGATTTTGCTTTTTGAACAGCATCCATACTTAAAACACGAATGGCATTGGCCAGTTCTTGACGCGACATAGTAACTCCAGATT
>JAWSUX010000345.1:0-2828 GCA_033852215.1 Colwellia sp.
ATATGCTCTTCTAAACGAAAAATACAGGCTCCTTTATGCGTTTCGTATGCACGAATACCTTCAAAAACTGAAGAGCCGTAGTGTAATGCGTGACTCATAACATGAACTGTAGCATCCTTCCACGGCATGATTTTACCATTGAACCAAATATAGTCTGCATTTACTTTAGCCATTTTTTTTCCTATCTTGTTTGTTATCTTGTCGGCCCAACTTATTAAATGAAGTCAAGCCTGCAAATTTTTATTAGTGCTATAGCGATAATAACGTTTGCTGATCTTTGTCTATATGTCGTTATTAGGCAGTTTGTTGTTGCGTTTCGCTATTGTCTACCTTGACACTCTTGATGTCGATCAGTTTATTGATTTGATCGATAAGCAAGCTAATAGGTCGTTCACTGCTAACCATTAACGTAATTGTCGCGATATTAGTGCCAGTATTTACCTGTGCATTCATGCCATTGATTAAAAAACCACGATAACGAGTTACTTGTAAAATACGTTCCAGTACGACTTGTTTGTCATCAGTCATGATGATTAATTGGTACTTATTTAGCGTTGTAGCATTCATATTAAACACCCTCCATCATTTTATCGTTAGGCGCATTTGGTGGTACTAATGGCCATACATTTTCTGCGGCATCAATTTTCACACGTAATAGATAAGAACCTTCGTGATCTAACATCTCATTAATTGCGTCAGTGACTTCGCTTTTTTTACTGATTGTTTTTGCTTTAATATCAAAAGCTGACGCTAACATAATAAAGTCAGGGTTATCGGATAAATCAGTTTCACTCAAGCGGCCATTGAAAAATAAATCTTGCCATTGACGCACCATGCCCAGTTTAGCGTTATCAATAAGCACGATTTTTACAGGGATGTTGTAACGTTTCATCGTCGCCATCTCTTGTACGTTCATCATGATAGAACCATCACCTGATACGGCAATTACCGTATCATGAGGGCGACTTATTTGTGCGCCAATTGCTGCAGGCAAACCAAACCCCATGGTGCCCATGCCACCACTGGTTAAGAAATTACTTGGATCGTTAAAATCCATGTGCTGTGCAGCCCACATTTGGTGCTGACCAACATCAGTAGTAACACAGGTGTTGTTTGGCATTAATTGGCTAATTTCATTTAATACCGCAGGAGCAAAAATATTTTCACCTGGGTGATCATAACGCCATGCACAGTCTGCTTTCATTTTTTTGATTTTGTTTTGCCACTCGTTAATATTAAGTTGCATGGTTAACAAAGGTAAATTACCTTTTAAATCGCCTAAAATTGGTGCGTCAGCACTTCTGCGTTTATTGATTTCTGCGGTATCAATATCAAAGTGAATAACTTTAGCATTAGGTGCAAACTCATCTAATTTACCGGTAACTCGGTCATCAAATCGTGCGCCAACAACAACTAATAAATCACATTCTTGTACAGCGATATTAGCCGCTTTGGTACCATGCATACCCAACATACCAAGGTAGTTTTCATTATCAGCGTTTATTGCACCTAAGCCTTTTAACGTTGATACCGATGGCATGCCTGTTTTTTCAGCAAAACTACGTACTTCATCAATGGCATTTGCCATGCCAACGCCGCCACCAACATATAAAATTGGTTGTTTAGCATGGGTTAATAAGTCTGTAGCTTTAGTAATGTCTGCTAATGGCAATTGTACTTTGTTTTTAAGATGTGACAGTTTTTCTAATCGCTGAGTCACTTCAGCTAATTGCACATCTTTTGGAATATCAACTAATACTGGACCATGACGTCCTTCAAGTGCAATTTCAAAAGCTTGATGTAACACTTTTTCTAATTCATTAATGTTTGTTACTTGAAAAGAATGCTTTGTACAGGCAAGAGATAATCCAAAAATATCAATTTCTTGAAATGCATCACTACCCATAGCTGATGTTGGCACTTGACCTGTAATAGCAACAATAGGAATTGAGTCAGCAAGTGCGTCAGCAAGACCCGTTATTAAGTTAGTTGCACCAGGACCTGACGTAGCTAAACAAACACCGACTTTACCCGCTGCACGTGCATAACCAACCGCAGAAAATGCTGCACCTTGCTCATGACGGCAAAGAAAATGCTGAACGTCACTATCATAAAGTGCATCGTAAATTGGCATTATCGCGCCACCGGGATAGCCAAACACATGCTCTACGCCATGTTGTTGAAGCACGTCAAATAATAGTCCGCCACCTGTTAAAGGTTTGCTGTCGTTCATGATAATTCCAAAAATACTAAGTTTAAATAAAGGTTAAAAATAAAAGATAAATTGTTGTCAATAACGATAATAAAAAACCCTCGGTTCTTTCGAAGCGAGGGTTAGTATTTCGATATGTTGCTTTTTCTAGCTCAATGAAAACCCTCGAGATGATTTAGTAATCACCACGACGAGGACGTTAATAATAATTGAGTTAGCGTTTTGCATTATCTTCTCTTTGTTTGTCTAAATAGAGGGAGGCTATTTTATTTTTGTTATTTTAATAAAAACTTTTTGTTTTTTATCAGCGACTCTCATTTTCATATGTAATTAGTACCATAGCTCTAATGTTTAGTGCAAGTTTTTTTGTTAGAGTGTTTTTGCACAAATACCTAGCTATTTGGAATAACGAATAATTTTTTTAATATCAACTACACTAATAATTATGGAATCAAAGAAATGGAATTTATATGTCACTCGCCTGTGTTTTCAGTCGTGCTCGTGTTGGTCTTGAATCACCCTTAGTCACCGTAGAAGTTCATCTAGCCAATGGTTTACCGGCATTCAATATTGTTGGTTTGCCTGAGGCTTCAGTTAAAGAGTCTAAAGATAGAGT
>JAWSUX010000346.1:0-4499 GCA_033852215.1 Colwellia sp.
AGGTTACTAAAATAAGTCATTAGGGTTAAAATTAAATTATAGATAATGTTGTTGTTGGCCGATATAAGAAAATAGGCTTATTTTTTTAATCAAATTGTTTAGTAAAATTTTTATTAGGATTGTTATGCGTATTTTATTTTTCCTACTCATCATAAGTTTGTGTGTTGTTTTATCTCAGGCACAAGCCAGAAACTTACAAGCGGTACAAATATATACAGATAATCAATTACTTGATTTAATAAAAGAAAACAATCATCTTGGTCAAGTAGTGCTCGATGAGTGTCAATTAGTACAAGATATTGAAGCGCGAGCTAATAAAGCGAATATGCCTTCTTATCAATTTTTATGGGGCGATATGTTAGCGTTTGGCGTTTGTGTAAAAAAAGACATTGCTTTAGGTCTGCATTATATGAATTTAGCCGCTGATCAAGGTTTATCAGAAGGACTAGAGCAAATAGGGCGTTACCATCATCAAGGCAAATTTATGCAGGTAGACATGAATAAAGCGATTGTTTATTTAAAAACTGCAGCGAGTTTAAATAACTTAAAAGCGCAGATGCGTTTAGCTGATATATATCAACAAGGCTATGGCAGTCCATTAGATTACCCCACGTTATACTCACAGCTACATCATTCATTAACTGATGATAAAGCTACCCATAAAAAAATTACTCAGCTGTTAGCGCAATTAGCGAGTAAAATGCCCGAGAAAGTGATTAGAGAGGCGAAAAGAACCAGTTATACTAATTAAGTGATATACTGCTGGTTAAATAAACCGTTAATAAAGTTACTTACTCTATACTCAGGCACTTCAAAGGTGCAACGCAGAATATTATGTGTTCATAAATCCCCATAGAGCGCGTTTAAAAAACTTACATGCAACATGAATATAGTTTATTAAAGAGTGCAGGAACAATTCTCCTGAACAACCATTCTATTTAATTAACACTCAGGCTATAAGCCTTTCCACTTTCGCTGAATCATGCATTCCGAGGTAACTAAGTATAATGACCCATAAAGACCCACACGCTCAACGTGAAGCGAAGAAATACGAACAACCTGTCGCCTCGCGCGAGTTATTATTATCAGTCATTGAAAAGTGCTCACCACCACCTACCTTTGCAGTATTGCTTAAAATGTTAAATTACGATGAAGAATACCAACGTATTGGTGTGAAACGTCGTTTGCGTGCTATGGAAAATAGCGGGCAATTAGTTTTTAATAAATTTAAACAATACGCGATACCAGAAAAAAATAGTTTGTTAACAGGCAAAGTTATTGGCCATCGTGATGGTTTTGGTTTTTTTTCTCCTGATGACCCAGCTCAAAAGGACAAACGTGGTAAAGATTTTTATATCTCTTCGCATGAAATGCAACGGGTTTTTCATGGCGATATAGTGCAAGCTATTTTGGTCGATAGAACTGACAGAAAAGGTCGTAAAGAAGTTAGAATACTTGAGGTGATTGAACCAAGAAAAGCACCTATTGTTGGTCGTTTTTATGTTGATCATCATGTTTGCTCTGTTGTCTCAGAAGACAGTAAAATAAAACAAGAAATATTGATAGACCCTAAAGCTAAACTCGGTGCTCGCCATGGTCAAATGGTGGTGGTTGATTTAGTACAAAGACCCACTCGGCGCTCTAATGCTATTGGCCATGTTATTGAAGTCTTAGGTGATCACCTAGCACCAGGTATGGAAATTGACATTGCTTTACGTGCCCATGACTTACCGCATCAATTTTCTCATACCGTGCAAGCCGAAGTTGCCAGTATAGCTGATGAAGTTGAAGAATCGGCTAAATTGCCACGTAAAGATTTACGTGATTTAGCACTGGTGACTATTGATGGTGAAGACGCCCGTGATTTTGATGATGCAGTTTACTGTCAACCTGAAGAGTCTGGTGGTTGGCGTTTATGGGTTGCGATTGCCGATGTTAGTTATTACGTACGTAATGGCACAGCGTTAGATGATGAAGCAATATCTCGAGGTAATTCAGTTTACTTTCCTAGCCAAGTCATTCCTATGCTGCCAGAAAAACTATCGAATGGTTTATGTTCGCTAAATCCAGAAGTCGATCGTTTATGTATGGTATGTGAAATGACCGTCAGTGCCTCAGGGGAGCTCTTGGATAGTGAGTTTTATCCAGCGGTTATGCGCTCTCATGCTCGTTTTACTTATTCTAAAGTCGCAGCAATACTTAAGGGCGATGAAACATTACGTGAACAGTACAAAGCGCAACTAGGTGACTTAGAAAACCTTGAACAAATGTATCTCGCCTTAAACGACGCACGTGCGAAACGTGGTGCTATCGCTTTTGAAACAGAAGAATCCATTTTTATCTTTAATGAAGATAAAAAGATTGCCAGTGTTGAAGCACTGATCCGTAATGATGCCCATAAAATCATCGAAGAGTGTATGATTTTAGCTAATGTGGCAACGGCTAAGTTTATTGAAAAACATAATAAACCGGGCTTATTTCGTGTGCATGACAAACCTAGCGAAGATAAATATAAAAACTTTATTACCTATTTAGCCGAGCTTGGTATTAGTTTGCCAGCTAAAGAAGAGCCTGAACCAAAAGATTATGGTGATATTTTAGCTAAAGTAGCAGGTCGCCCTGATCAAGAATTGATCCAAACCATGTTATTACGCTCAATGCGACAAGCCGTTTATCAAAGTGATAATTTAGGGCATTTTGGTTTAGCGTTAACTTCCTATAGTCATTTTACCTCACCGATCCGTCGTTATCCTGACTTAGTGGTACATCGTGTAATTAAAGCTATTTTGGTTGAGCAATCGAAGCAAGAAAATGCAGCAAGCACAATAGAAAGTGCTAATGCGGGTAGTTATGATTACCCGTTAGCGGAAGTTGTTGAGTTAGGCGAGCACTGTTCTATGACTGAACGCCGTGCTGATGAAGCCACACGTGATGTTAGTGATTGGCTCAAATGTGAGTTTATGCAAGACCATGTAGGTGATAGTTTTACTGGTGTGATCAGTACAGTAACTAACTTTGGCATGTTTGTTCGGTTAAAAGACTTGCACATTGAAGGGCTTGTACATATTACTTCACTTGGTAGAGATTTTTATCATTATGATGATGTTCGCATGTGCTTAACTGGAGAAAATAGCGGTATTAAGTATCGTGTTGGTGATGAAATTAATGTGCAAGTTGCTTCGGTTAATTTAGATGAAAAGAAAATAGACCTAGCGTTAGCAGGCTTACAACTTGAAAGTGATAATAAACCCAGTCGAAGATCCTCAAGTAAGCCAAAAGTAAATGCTGACAAGTCAAAAACGGCAAGTAATAAAAAGAAAACCGAAGAGCCAAAGAAACAGAAAAACAAAGCAAAAAAACGTAATGAACGTAAAAAGCGACCGGGTAAAAATGCACGGAAAAATGCAAAAAAATAATGACTGATGCCTAAACGTTAGGCGATAAAATTGAGTTTTATAGGCAGAGAAAGAACATGGCAAAAAATGAAGAGTTAGCATTTGGCATTCATGCAGTTAATGCGTTAATTACTAATGCACCAGAACGTTTTATTGAAATTTTTTTATTAAAAGGCAGGGAAGATGAACGTTTGATGCCAATTATTAATATGGCACGTAAATATGGAATTTCTGCGCAAATGGTACAGCGTAAAGTGCTTGATGATAAAAGTGATGGCGAGCAACACCAAGGTGTAGTAGCACGTGTGAAGCCGGGTAAAGTGTTCACAGAAAATGATTTAGATGACATTATTCAGGCTGCAGAGAAAAAAGATATACCGCCATTTCTGCTAATTTTAGATGGTGTTACCGATACACATAACTTAGGTGCTTGTTTACGTAATGCCGATGCTGCAGGTGTGCAAGCGATAATAGTGCCTAAAGATAATGCCGCGCGTTTAACACCAACAGTTAGAAAAGTTGCAGTAGGTGCCGCAGAAACCGTACCTTTAATACAGGTAACTAACCTTGCTCGTACGATGAAACATTTACAAGAAATGGGTGTGTGGATTGTTGGCACTGCAGGTGAAACGGATACTTGTCTTTATGATGTTAAATTATCGGGACCGATGGCGTTAGTGATGGGCTCTGAAGGCAAAGGCATGCGCCGATTAACCCGAGAAAACTGTGACCAATTAGTTAAATTACCCATGGCGGGCAGTATCTCTAGTTTGAATGTTTCAGTAGCAACAGGTATTTGTTTGTTCGAAATGGTACGCCAAAGAAAAAGCTAACAACTAGAAGGTAAAGCAAGAAAAATTTAACAGGGTTGCTAGTCTACTAAGACGGCAACCCTTTTTTATTACACTAAGGTCAAAAGCCCATTCTGCGAATGCATGAATACCAGATACCCTGCCAAACACTTTATAAAAATACTAAAAAAGACAAACGTTGTAGCGTTCTACCATAACGTATTGCCGTTATATAACTCTTTTTTACTAGCGTGTTTTTTGAACTTGTTTTTAGTTGTTATTTTCTTTATAATACGCGTCCTTAATTCAGCCT
>JAWSUX010000037.1:0-9058 GCA_033852215.1 Colwellia sp.
CTGAAATGCGCAGTGATGATTGCTGGGGTTACTGGTTTGCCAACCACGTTCAAGAAGGTGGTAACGGTGAAGTGGATGACATTTATAATTTAGCGGTTCAAATTGAATCTGACTATAATATCGATTCAACACGTCGTTATATCACGGGGATTTCTTCTGGCGGTGCAATGGCGGTAGCCGCCGGTATTGCGTATAACGATTACTGGGCAGCAGCAGCGCCTGTAGCAGGTTTACCTTACGGTGACTGGGCTTCATCAGTAACGTCTGATATGTTTCAAAGCTTACAAGTTCACATTGATAAAATTAACGCGGAATTAAATCATTCTCGTGCCATTCCGATGTTAGTGATTCAGTCATCAAATGACACCACGGTACTGCCTGAAGCAATGGAGTTAATTCGTGATTCTCAGCTATCTGTTTGGGGTGCTGATTTAACTGCAGATTCGTCAGAAAGTTGCTCTAACGAAGGCATTGCCTGTACATTAACAACCTACAACGGTACTGACGGTACGCCGCTAATAAAAACCATGTTGTATGCTGGTGTAGAAGCTAAAACGGCTACTTACGGTAAAGGTCACTACTGGACAGGTGATGACGAGTACGAAAACAAATGGGCTAAGGAGCAAGGTCCAAGTGCATCACAACATATTTGGAGCTTCTTCGAACCAATAACGTTAGGTGGTTATGTAGTGCCAGAATGTGAAAATGATTCAAGTGCACCAGCAACACCTACCGGTTTGACTGCTGTAGAGCCACATGACCATTATGCTAATCTTTCTGTCAATGCAAATTCTGAGGCAGATCTTAAAGGTTATAAAATCTATAAAGCCGACGGTACGTCGTTGACGTCATCACCGGTAGTTTCAACGACTATTGTGGTTAGTGGCTTGTCTGCAGAAACACAGTATCAAGTATATGCAACATCGGTTGATCAATGTGGTAATGAATCAGCGCCGTCGTCTAACATTAGCTTTGACACAACAGCGTTAGAATATGTAGCACCAACTTCATCAGCTACGTGTACGACACACTACAATGCAGGTCGTTTAGATACAGACGGTTACCTTGCTTGTGGTAGCGCCAATGGTTATATCGATGATGTTACGTTGTGGCAAAAACAAGATGGAACTTGGACAACCGAAGACCTTAATAATGGTAGCAACGATGATGACGATAACGACGATGATGTTGTTGTTACACCAGGTGCTTGGACAACTAATGCTAATCAAGCAGGTATGGAAGTTCACCTTTATACTCCAACTACAACAACCAGTAATAACAAACGTGCATTAATGGTTTCTTTACATGGCTGTGCACAAGCGAACGAAGTTGTACGTGATAACTGGAGTTGGGAAGACGAAGCAGATGAATACGGTATGGTTGTTGCTGCACCAATGGCACCAAACGGTGGTGTAATTGCTAGCTGTTGGGATTATTACGATGGTGGTCATAGCAGAGCTAACCCAGATCGTCATGACGATAACTTAATTGACTTGGTTGAAGATCTATTGGCTAACTCAGCGCTAAATATTGACCCGGATCAAGTATACATTTCTGGTCTATCTTCTGGTGGCGGTCAAGCATTTGTTATGGGCTGTGTTGCTCCAGACATCTTCGCTGGTATTGGTGTTAGTGCTGGCCCTGCTGTAGGTACTGGTTCTAATCAAATTGGCTCTGTTGCTGCAACAGCAGCGCAAGCGAAAAGTACTTGTTTAGGTTTTGCAGACGACGGTAACCAAGGTGATTTTGCTACACAGTTAACGTCTGTTGTTCACGGTACGTCTGATTACACTGTTGCACAGGGTTATGCAGATATTGATGCTGAAACAATGGCGATGATTTACGGCGCAAGCAAAGACAGCGGCACTAACAGCATTACGGGTGGCGGTACAGAAGAAACCTGGAGTGATGAGTATGGTGTTCGTGTATCTAAAATAATAGTTTCTGGTTTAGGTCACGCTTGGCCTGCCGGTAATGATAGCTCAGGTGGTGGTTATACTGACCACAGCACGGTTGATTATCCTGCATTCTTAACAGCGTTCTTCTTCGCTAATAATCGTCGTCCAGAAGACATTTGCTGCGTTGATACAACAGCACCAGCAGTACCTTCTGGTTTATCTGTAACCAACATTACAGCAAGTAGTATTTCTATTGACTGGAATGCAGTGTCTGATGCTGATTTAGCTGACTACTCTGTTTACAAAGATGGTGTGTTATATACAACCACAACAGCAACGAATGTTACTGTGAGCGGTTTAACGGCAGAAACAGCTTATAGCTTATCTGTTTCAGCAACTGACACTAGCAGTAATGAATCAGCTGAAAGTGGCGCGGCGCAAGCTACAACCAATGCTACTGGCGGTGTAGATATAATTAAGCCAGTAATTACCTTAACGGGTAGTGCAAGTGTTACGTTAACGGTAGGCGATAACTATATCGATGATGGCGCTACGGCATCTGATAATGTTGATGGCAACATCACTAATAATATCGTAACTTCTGGTACGGTTAATACGATGACTGTGGGTACGTATACGCTGAGTTATAATGTTAGTGATTCGATAGGTAATTCTGCAGATACTGTTACTCGTACAGTTATTGTTACCCCACCAGCAACAGCTTGTGAAGATGTTACCGCAGCAAATTACTATCACAAAACGGGTGGTCGCGCACATAGCTCTGGCTCTTACTGGAGTCCAAACTACTTCGCTAATGGAAGTGATGATGCTATGTCGGGTTCAACTTGGGGTTCAACCACGCTATATTCAACAGAAAGTGGCGTATGGCATGTGGGTAGCTGTCCATAAGCTTAGTTTCATTTAGTTAATGATTTAAAGCGCCAAAGCATCATGCTTTGGCGCTTTTTATTTATTTAACTAGTATAAATGTAAAAGGTCGATACGTAATGCATTAACCTTTTTAGTTTAGTGGTTTTATCTTGTTTTGAAAAATTGATTTAATCCTGCTATTTGCTACCTTAATTAAAGAGAGCCAACCGCTGTAGCTTTATTTACATAGTTTGATCTACATCATAACGGCCTTAAAGCGGAAGCGTACACTGTGACATATTGTCGCAGTTGGCTATTTTTACCACACAGCAGGAACACAGAACCTTGGCGATTTCATGTTAGTAAGTCAGTTTTATAACGTCTTTATGGGGTTATCCCAACAAACAGTTTCTACACTGAAAACAGCACTTAGCCAAGTGTTCGTGTTATTTTTATGTGTCATCATGCCCGCGCAAGCACTTTTTGTTAGTCCACCTAAAGATCCAATACCACTGATCAAAGAAATTTTTACAGAGCAAACAAGAATTTCAGAAAAAAATATAGCAAAGGAAGGCGCTCCATTAGTTTGGACCATTTACAAACAAGGAAATGAAGGCGAAGAAATTTTTGGTTACGCTTTTGAAACCAATGATATAGCGAAGATACCAGCCTATTCTGGCGAGCCAGTTAATATGTTGGTGGCTATCGATCCCGAAGGTACTTACCTTGCTGCAAAAGTATTAGAACATCACGAACCAATTATTCTTGCAGGTATTCCTGAAAGCAAACTCCATGATTTTACCGCTCAATATGACGGTTTAAAGGTAAGCGACCGTCTCAAAGTTGGCGGTAACCAAACCGAAGGCATTGTTCATATTGATGGCCTATCTGGCGCAACCGTAACGGTTATGGTGATGAATGTTGGTATTGTTAAATCCGCCACAATAGTAGCCCGTGAACTCGGTATTATTAGCGCCAGTCAAGAAGCTATTCAACCGATGGGAACTATCTATCCAGAGATTTTTGAAAAATCTGACTGGTCTAAGCTTACTGGTGACGGTTCAATTCGTAAACTGTATTTAAACAGAAAAACCATTGATGATGCTTTTGTTGGTACTGCAGCCGAGCATGTTGAAGAAGCCAGCAACGAACAGAAGCAGGACATGTTTGCCGAAATTTATTTTGCCCAAGTAAATATCCCAACGGTTGGGCGTAACTTGCTAGGCGACAGTGAATACGAATACCTAATGTCTTCGCTAAAACCCGATGAGCATGCCGTTATATTAATGGGTACGGGTTATTCCTTTAAAGGCTCAGGTTATGTTCGTGGTGCCATCTTTGATCGTATTCAAATATTACAAAACAACAATGCTTTTGCCTTTAGAGATTTAGATCACAGCCGTGTTCCTGATATTTATATCGATGGTGCACCAAACTTTAAAGAGCGCTCAATATTTATCATCCGCGAACATCATGAATTTAATCCTGCGTCTGATTGGCAATTAGAGTTATTAGTTCGTCGCCAAACGGGGCCATTAGCAAGTATATTTACCAGCTTCAAAGCCGAATATCACACTTTAGATCATTACCTAGATCGCCCAGCATTGATTCTACCTGAGCCTGAATTAACCTTAGCGCAGCAAGTGTGGCAAGAAAAAGATGCTGAAGTGATCATTCTTTTTATCTTGCTCGCTATTTTATTAGTGGTGTTATTTTTACAAGATATTTTAGTGCGTTACCCTAAATTTATGCATAACTTCCGCCACTTATACTTAATTATCACGGTGGTATTTATCGGTTGGTCTTGGGGCGGACAATTATCAGTTGTTAACGTATTTACCTTTTTACAAGCCTTTATGTCTGGTTTTTCTTGGGATTTATTCTTACTTGACCCAGTCATCTTCATTCTTTGGGGCGCAGCTGCCGTTACCATGATTTTATGGGGTCGTGCGGTTTATTGTGGTTGGTTATGTCCATTTGGAGCCTTACAAGAATTGATCAATGTACTTGCGCGATATATTAAGATCCCACAATTTGAATTGCCTTGGGCAGTACATGAACGCTTATGGGCAATTAAATACTTAATATTATTAGCCTTATTCGCTATATCAATGGACTCATTAGCCACTGCTGAACAATTTGCTGAAGTTGAGCCGTTTAAAACGACTTTCTTATTGAAATTTGATCGTGAATGGCCATTCGTTTTATACGCCAGCGCCCTGCTTATCATCAATATTTTTAACCGTAAGTTTTTCTGTCGTTACTTGTGCCCATTAGGCGCAGCGCTTTCAACCAGTAACAGTATTCGTTTATTTAGCTGGTTACGCCGCCGCCCAGAGTGTGGTCAGCCTTGTAAAACCTGCGCTAAAGAATGTGAAATACAAGCAATAAATCCAGACGGTGAAATTAATATGCGTGAGTGTCATTACTGCCTAGATTGCCAAGTAACCTATTTTAATGAAGAAAAATGTCCACCGTTGAAGAAATTAGCAAGAAAAAAAGCGCAATCTTTTGAAAGGAACAAAGAAGAAGAAATAGAAATAACCGAAGTAACTTAGTGCGTTAGCGCTAAAAAATTGTAATTTAATTATATAACAAGTTTATTAGAAATGGAGAAAATCAATGAGTAAAGAAAAGTTGAATTTAACCAGTGACTCCAATGAAATTGCATTGGAAAGCGAAGAACGCCGTAAGTTTTTCGGTAAAACTGCTCTAATCGGCGCAGGTGCTATTGCTGCACCAATGACTGCCGCAATGTTTGCATCTACAGCTAAAGCACGTGCTTCAGAAGCTGGCTTGAGCCCTGTAGTTCATCCCGGTGAATTAGATGAATACTACGGTTTCTGGTCAGGTGGTCATTCAGGAGAAGTACGCATTATGGGTATCCCATCAATGCGTGAACTTATGCGCATTCCCGTATTTAACACTGACTCGGCTACAGGCTGGGGTTTAACCGACGAAAGTAAACGCATCAAAGGCGAAAGCGCTGATATCATGATGGGCGACTCTCATCACCCTCATATGTCTATGACTGATGGTCGTTACAATGGTAAGTATGTATTTATCAATGATAAAGCCAACTCTCGTGTAGCACGTATTCGTTGTGACGTGATGAAAGTAGACAAAATGATCACGGTACCAAATGTACAAGCCGTTCATGGTTTACGTGTTCAAAAAGTACCACAAACTAAATACGTAATTTGTAATGGCGAATTCGAAATTCCAATGAACAATGACGGTAAAGCTGGCATGAGAGATGTTAGTACTTACCGTTCATTATTTAGTGTAATTGATGCAGAAAAAATGGAAGTCGCTTTCCAAGTTATGGTAGATGGTAACTTAGATAATACTGATGCAGATTACGATGGTAAATACTTCGCTTCAACGTGTTATAACTCAGAAATGGGTATGAACTTAGGTGAAATGATTACCGCTGAACGTGACCATGTAGTGGTATTTAACTTAGCACGATGTGAAGCAGCAGTTAAATCCGGTAAATTCACTCTCCATAATGGCAACAAAGTACCAGTACTAGATGGTCGTAAAGGCTCTAAATTAACGCGTTACATTCCAATACCAAAATCTCCACACGGCATAAATACTTCACCTGATGGTAAGTACTTTGTGATAAATGGTAAGTTATCACCAACAGTATCAATTCTCGAAATTGCTCAGTTAGATAACTTATTTAGCGACAAAATCAAACCGCGTGACGCCATTATTGCTGAACCTGAGTTAGGCTTAGGGCCACTTCATACTGCTTTTGATAACAAAGGTAATGCTTTTACAACGTTATTCTTAGATAGCCAAATCGCAAAATGGAATATCGAAGATGCTATTGCAGCGCATAATGGTAAAAAGGTTAACTATTTACGTCAAAAACTAGATGTTCATTACCAACCAGGTCATAACTCGACTTCTTCTGGTGAAACTCGTGACGCCGATGGTAAATGGTTAGTCGTATTATGTAAGTTCTCTAAAGATAGATTCTTACCTGTTGGCCCACTTAAACCAGAAAATGATCAATTAGTTGATATTTCTGGCGATACCATGAAATTGGTACATGATGGACCTACTTTTGCTGAACCACATGACGGCACTATTATTCATCGCTCTAAAGTTAAAACTAAAAAAGTTTGGACTCGTGATGATTCAATTTTTGCTGAAACGTTAGCAATCGCGAAAAAAGATGGTGTTGACACCATGAGCGATAACAAAGTTATTCGTGATAAAAAAGATCCTAAGAAAGTACGTGTTTACATGACTTCTGTTGCACCTACTTACGGTATGAGTGAGTTCGAAGTAAACTTAGGTGATGAAGTTACTGTTATCGTCACTAACCTTGATATGGTTGAAGATGTAACTCACGGTTTCTGTATGACTAACCACGGTGTACAAATGGAAATTGGTCCTCAAGCGACTGCTTCTATTACCTTCACAGCTAACAAGCCTGGTGTACAGTGGTACTACTGTAACTGGTTCTGTCATGCACTACATATGGAAATGCGTGGTCGTATGTTTGTTAATGCTTAGATTTGAAAATTCGATAACAGTAAACTGAAAACAAAATTATACCCAGCATACATCAATATGCAGTTTCAGAGCCAAGCTAGGAAATCAGATCAAGGCGCGTTACGTAGATAATGGTTATTCCCTTATTAAGTATCGCAACGCTGAACTGATAATCTAACTTAGCTCCCTACGGGCAAGGCGATAAAGAGTCATCTACGGCGTTATTGATTTAGACAATAGAATAACTATTCTCTTCAATCTATGCCTTGTACCTGATTTTTTATTGACTTGCTGAAATATGCATATTGAGGTGTGATGGGTATAAAAGCCTGACATCCTTCTTAGTGAAGAAAAGTATTAGGCTTTTTTTTACCTACAATTCAGTGTAACTGGCTCTGTCATATGGGTTATTCTATTAACTAAAAGTGGTAAGTTTTTAGCTTTAATTTATCAATGTAAATAGTACTTATTTAATTAAGATCAATTGCTTTTCATCGAATAATGCTATGCTGATATGAGTTACCATTTTAAAGAATAATTGTTGTGCTACTAGCCAAAAAAATCGTTGCCTTATTGTTCATTATTACTAGCCAGCAAGCGCAAGCGCAAGCGCAAGAAATTCAATTATCGCCCAGTGACGATTTACAAATAGCATTGGATAACAGCAAAAATGGTGATGTTATTACCTTAGCAGCAGGTAGTTATTTCGGTAATTTCATTGTCAGCAAACAAATAACACTTCGCAGTAAAAATATAGGTGAAGCTGTTATTGACGCGCAAGGTAAAGGGCATGCGCTTCGATTAAAAAATTCCCACATCACCATCGCTAACCTTAATATTATCAATTGGGGTGATGATCTCACAGAGCAAAACTCGGGCATTTATTCTCACGATAAAATCAACAATGAAAAAGTTATCGGTTTAGTTATTAAAAATAATACCTTAACCGGTGATGGTTTTGGTATTTGGGTCAATCATGTCGATAAAGCAAAAATCATTAACAATCGTGTTAAAGGTAATTTGACCTTACGCTCTGCCGACCGAGGTAATGGTATTCAAGTGGCGAATGTAACAAACAGCCATGTACTTAATAACGAAGTCAGTGAAACACGCGATGGCGTTTATGTCATATCAAGTCAGAACAATGTCATCGAAAAAAACACCATGCATCATCTACGTTATGGCGTACATTATATGTACTCCTACGATAACACAGTTAAAGATAATACAGCTTACAATACCCGTGCAGGTTATGCGTTGATGAGCTCTCGTCGCTTGACCATTACTGGAAATAAAACGACAGACAGTGAAGATTACGGCTTTTTATTAAATTTTATTACCCAATCTACTTTTAGTAATAACTATATAAAAAATGTCTGGACCAAAGCTGAAAACAAAGTGCTTGGACGAGATGGCAAAGGTTTATTCATTTATAACTCAGGTTACAACACATTAACGGGCAATACTGTCGATACAGCTGAAATTGGTATTCACTTAACCGCAGGCTCAGAAAACATTAAAATATTTGGTAATAGTTTTATTAATAACCCAACACAAGTGAAATACGTTTCCAATAAAAAACAAGAGTGGAGTAAAAATGGCCGAGGAAATTATTGGAGTAATTATTTAGGTTGGGACATGAACAACGACGGTGTGGGTGATACCATTTTCGAGCCCAATGATGGTATTGACAAGTTAGTATGGCAGTACCCTGAAATGAAAATGATAATGGACAGCCCTGCTATTTTGATTTTACGTTGGGTACAAAGACAATTCCC
>JAWSUX010000347.1:0-8520 GCA_033852215.1 Colwellia sp.
TCCTTAGCTTTGATTATGCCTACTGGTTTTCAACGATTATTTTACATTGAATCACTATACTACAAAACTCATATCGCGATTAAATAGCTTTCACATTGAATAAATTTTAACGCTAAAAAATCGATAGACCTTAATCTTGACCATATTTTTATCATTTAGTTCCGCATTTTCACCAACAAATCAGGTAAGATAATATTAATAATTATCATTTTGTGCACAGGTTATTGAAAGCAAAAGTTTATGCCACATTTTTTTAAAACGGCTAGCCAAATGCAAGCCATCATCGTACTACGTAGTGTTGCTATTATTATCCAATTATTGTTAATATTATTTGTTAACTTTGCACTGCAATATCAATTACCTTGGACACCATTATTCAGTGTTATTACACTCGAATTAATATTTACTTTTGCTAGTTTTATCTTTTACAAAAATAAACACATCACTAACCCAAAAAGCAGCCAACATTCAATACTAGTGCAAATATGTGCTGACATTATATTTTTGTCTTTATTACTCTTTTTTAGTGGTGGTGCCACAAATGCATTTGTCTCTTTACTGCTTATTCCTATAGCAATTGCAGCCGTAACTCTGCCAGCTATATTACTGAGCTTAGTTGCCTTATTAGCGATTAGCTCATACAGTATTTTACTTTGGTTTTTACCGATGAGCGTTATGCACGGCAATATGCAAGGGCATTTTATTGGCATGGGTATTAATTTTTTATTTTCAGCGCTAGTAGTGGCTCTCGTCGTTGGAAAAATGGCACGCAGCATTAACAAACAACAAAAAGCCATTGCTAAATACCGAGAAAACTTGCTCAAACAAGAACAAGTTACCGCCCTTGGTGTTGCTTCTGCACAAATTACTCATCAGTTGGCAACGCCTATAGCAACAGTACAATTACTCGCTGAGGAGTTAAGCGAAGATTTGCCTGATAATGGCATTGTTAGAGATATGCAAAGCCAACTTGATCGCTGTCGAATAAGCTTGGCTGAATTTAGAGCAATGGTATTTTCCATAAAGGAACAAAATATTACGCCAATAACATCTCAACAATTGCTCTGTAATATAGAAGATAATATTAGGGTTAATCATCCTGAAATAGAACTTAAACTGATAAATAATGAACTTCACAATACAGAGTTGAATCAAGTAACTATCATGGCTGATGGTGCTTTATTGCCCGCTATTTTAAACTTAATCAATAACGCGGTAAGAGCCAGCAAGACCAATAATAATAAAATGTTAGAAATTACCCGCCAGCAAGTTGATAATAATTGGCAACTTATCATTCGTGATTTTGGCAAAGGTTTCACCTTGAAAAAACTCGCTGAACTTGGGGTTAACCCCGTAGCAAGTAAACAAGGGTTAGGCATGGCTGTCTTCTTAAGTCACGCAAGTTTAGAACGACTTGGTGGTAAGTTAGCCTTAACAAACCATAAAGAAGGTGGTGCATTAGTTACCTTAAGTTTACCTATATTCACAACAACGAAAACAGCTACAAATTAGGTTAACAAAATGAAATTATTATTAGTTGAAGATGATGAAATTTTTGCCAACACTCTGCAACGGCGTTTAAAAAAACATGGCTTTGACTGCGTTCACGTTGATAACAATAATGACGCCTTGCTTGCTTGCCATCGTCATTTACCTGATTACATTTTACTAGACATGAAACTAGCGCAAGAAACTACGTTAAGCATCATTACACCACTGCGTAAATTACGACCACAAAGCCGTATCATTCTACTAACGGGTTTTGCTAGCATTGCCACAGCTGTTGACGCCATAAAGCTAGGCGCTGATGATTATTTAGCTAAACCAGTAGATAGCCAAACCCTATTAGCGGCACTAAATAACAGCAAAGCGACCGAAATTAAGATAGATGAACAAAATGAGCAAACCCTATCTGCGGAGCAAGTAGAGTGGCAACATATACAACAAGTGCTCAAAGCCAATCAAGGCAATATTTCTGCCACCGCAAGGCAATTGTCCATGCATAGACGGACCCTACAGCGAAAATTACAAAAGAAGCCACAAAGAACGTAACACAGCATGAAATAGTAAAAAATATGATAATAAGAATCAAAATATAACGGAGAAAACATTGTTAGCGAACCAACAAGCACTGATTGAAGCAATAAACCAAACCATGCCTTTTGGTAAATACGCCGGCAGAAAGCTACTACAGTTACCCGAGCCTTATTTAGTCTGGTTTTACGGTAAAGGTTTTCCTGAAGGAAAGTTAGGCCAACAGCTTGCCTTGATGTACGAAGTTAAATTGAATGGACTTGAAACCATGTTACAGCCTCTACTAAAAAACGAAAGGAAATAAAAGCCAACATATTAGGAAAAGTCATTGTAAAAGGGTAAACGCCATTAGAGTAATTTTTACTATAAACTCGAATATTTATAACTAAAATAAATATAAGTAAATTAGTGTAGTGCTAAATAATTTGCTAACAAGTTGTTTTGAAAAGGCAAAAAAACATAATAATTCAACGTGTATTTTGTATACCATAAATAGATTTTTTCCCACTCTCTATATAACTTTTTTTTACTTGCATCATAAGCATAAATCCTCTTAAATTAATTATCGGTTACGATAACTTTTACCGCTGTAGTCCCGTACTATTTTGGTAATACCAAGTGAGTAACCGATCGCTACATAGTGTTAAGTAATAATAATTTATAAATAATATCAATTGATTACGAGGTGTTTATGAGGTGTAAAAAATGAAGAGACAAAAAAGGGATAAGTTAGGAAGAGCGCATGCAAATGGTTATCAAGCAGGGCTTGGCGGTAAAGCAAAAGAACAATGCCCATATCAAAATATAGACGTCAAATCTCAATGGCTTGGCGGTTGGAGAGAAGCGGTTACCGATAGAAATATGGGCTTATTTAAATAGTGATAGTGAATAAGATTTAAATCCCAAAATCGGCGAACCACAATAAAGATTATACTAATCGTGTTTCGCCCTTTCACCGAAAGCTATTATCTACAATAGACTAAATTACCCGAGAAAATCGCTGCTGATTAATATGTTTTTTCATATAAGCATCAAAACTCATGCAAATAATACGAATTAACAACCTTGCCTTCTGCTCAACCTTAATAAATTTTTCATTATTTTCAACTAAGTCATCTTCAATAAAGGTGCTCAGTAATGGTAAATCTTCTGCAAAATATTCGTTAAAATCGATATTATATTTATCGCTAATAACTTGCTTGTCTAGATACAAATTACACATTAATTCACGAATCACTTCACCGCGAATAATATCATCTTGAGATAAACTTACCCCTTTAACTTGTGCATGTTGTCGCTCTGTAATTGCTTGGTAATATCCTTTTAACTCTTTAATATTCTGACTAAAACTATTACCAATGGCACTAATAGAAGAAACCCCTAATCCTAATAAATCACAACCACCTTTAGTGGTATAACCTTGGAAGTTACGGTGCAACGTACCATCACTTTGCGCAATAGCCAGTTCGTCGTTAGGTTTAGCAAAGTGGTCCATACCAATAAAGTCATAACCAAAGTCGCATAAAGTTTCGATAGCAAGCTTCATTAAGGCAAACTTTTCTTGGGTATTAGGCAGCCATTCATCACGCAACTTACGTTGCGCAGCAAAACGATTTGGAATATGGGCATAACTAAATAAAGAGATACGATCAACATCCCACTCATCTGCTTTCACTAATGTTTTATGAAAGTTTTCTAAAGTTTGGTGCGGCAGGCCATAAATAAGGTCTATGTTAATTGATTGAAAACCCACCGCTTTAGCATGAGCGATAAAGTCACCAATAAACTGGGTTGATTGCACGCGGTTAATGGCTTGTTGTACTTTTAAATCGAGATCTTGTACACCGAGACTTAAACGATTAAAGCCTAATGAAAATAAATGCTCCGCCAGGTCCATTTCAATTTCACGGGGATCTATCTCAATACTCATTTCGAGTTCGTCAGAAAAAGTAAACTTCTCTTTTAGCAACGAAACTAATTGCGTAATTTGCTTGTGAGTTAAAAAACTTGGCGTACCACCACCCCAATGTAATTGCTTGACGTTATATTCCGAGAATAAAGGCGCTTGCAAAGCAATTTCTTGCGCAAGATATTCTAGATAGGTATCAGCTTTATCACGATGGCGTGTAATAACTTTATTACAGCCACAGTAATAACAAAGGGTATGGCAAAACGGAATATGCACATACAAAGACAGTTCACGATTTTTCGAGTCATTTATCGCTTGAATAAAGTCTTGATGTTCAAAATCATCATGAAACTCTAATGCTGTTGGATATGAAGTATATCGTGGGCCACTAGTATTATATTTATTGAGTAATTTATTATCGAAAAATTGACTTACTTGCATGTTTTTATACCGCTTATTTTAGTGAACATAGTAATTATACTCCATTCAAATAAAGGGGTATTGATCAAGCGCAATAAGCATGTAATAAATGTGGTTATACTAGAGTCACACTTTACTATGCTATTAAACGCTGAATATTATCACTGGTATAGTGATGTAAAACCTTAAGATCAACCAAGACAGCATCGTGCATATCTGCTTCCGCTTTCATGCGTTTCAAATCTTGTTGCATGCGTTCTTTTTTAGCCAGTTTTTTACGTGCGTCCAAAATAGCAAAGCTGCTTATTTCGTTATATAAAGCGAATATAGCTGAAAATTTTTCTTCAACTTGTGCACTATCTATAGTTTTTAAAGAAGATAACAATACCGACAAACGCCAGCAGCCTTCATCAAATTCACATTGCTCTTCTTGCATCGCACGCGTAATTAATAAAACACTATCAAAAACTTTTTTGTCATGCTTATTGAGTGCTTTCTGTTTAATTAAAGCGGCTTGTTTTTGCTGCTCTTTTTGTAAAGAAAGTTGCTTTAGTAGTTTGCCTGCATAAAAAGCAAGACTACTCACAATAATGACAGCAAAAATTAACAAATAAAGCCAAAAATCATCCATAAAGTTTATTTATCTTCAAAATCAGAGAAGTCGCTCTTATCCATAGGACGATCTAACTTATCCCATAAATCATCTTCACTACCTTGCTCTTCGTCATCTTCGCTTTCATCCACATAATCGTCATCATCAAGCTCTGCTGATAATTCTTCATGTCGATCCATCAGTTCATTATAATAATCAACTTCCTGCTCGGTTAACTCAATATTATCTTCTTGTTTAGCCAATATACTTTGTAATTTCTCATCTTGTTCTATTGCATCAATCTCTTGTCCTGCTGACAAAGTGGCTGTTACTACTTGTTCGTTATCTTGCTCGGCAATATGAATAGCAGCGATACGAGGCTCTTGCTTAACTGCTTTGGATTTGGTTTTTTCAACTTTAGCAACTAATTTACCTAACGCGATCGGCGTTTTATTACCTAAACGAGGGTCTTTGTTGGCTTCTTGCTGACCTTTTGGATTATTTGACTGTACGCCTTCTTGCTGACGGTTACCTGCCTGCTTGCCTGATTTTTTACGGACACGCTTTTCAACAGCCGCTAATTCTTGCTTACTTAATTTGGGTTTAGCGGTAGGTGCTCCACCTGGCTTTCTTGATTTTTTACTACGAGACATAAGAAGTTTACTATTTTACTAACAATTACCGCTATTTTACGTTATTAGCGACAAGATGGTTAGTAAAAAATCAATCGCTATTGAATTGTAGGTAGATAAAAACAAAAAAAGCACCTAATGGTGCTTTTTAATATAATGTTTTCAGCAATTAACTGTTATTAATTTATTTTTCTATATCAATAGACTTAACACATCAGCTTCTTAACTTGATGCTAGATTCGGTATTAATCTCGCCCGCTTTTGAAATAACGGCAATATTTTCATTGCACATTAATACCGCGACACTACCCGCCTTATCATTTCGTATAAANNNNCATCAGGGTTTTCTGATAATTCACCTCGCCTTCCCAATAGTGCTTCCTTACTTTCTATTGCATGCATAACTAACCTCTATAAAATTTGAAGTTGTCTCTAATCTATTTTGTTTCGAAGATGCCTATCCATTCGAAATATAGCTAAAGTACACCTAAACTAAACGACCAAGTTTATTATTCTCATAACGATTCACTTTCGATTAAAATTTAACCTATTTTACAGGTGACATCAATAACTATTACACTGTATTTATTAGACTCGAAGTTAAACAAGTTTATTTCATAGAAGCAAGGTAAAAATGAGCAAAGTATTAGCAGAATTACTCACACTATTAAAATTAGAAGTTATAGAGCAAGGAATTTATCGAGGGCAAAGCCAAGATTTAGGTTTTCGCGCTTTATTTGGTGGTCAAGTCATGGGGCAAGCACTTTCGGCTGCGCAAGAAACTGTTGCGGATGACCGTTTTGTTCATTCTTTACATTCTTATTTTCTACGAGCGGGTGATGCAAGTAAACCTGTCGTTTATGAAGTCGAAAATATGCGAGATGGTGCTAGCTTTAGTAGTCGTCGTGTTAAAGCGATACAAAATGGTAAAGCAATTTTTTATATGACTGCTTCCTTTCAACAGGTAGAGCAAGGCTTTGAACATCAAGATACCATGCCTGTAGTCCCTTCACCTGAAGAGCTTGAGTCATTTCAAGATTTCATCAATCAAAATAAACAAAACCTATCGCCAACCATGCGTAATAGTTTTTTGGCAGAACGACCAATTGAAATGCGCCCAGTGCAACATTACAATTGGCTAGCACCCGAGAAAACTAACTCCAATACGCAAATGTGGATAAAAACCAATGGTGAGTTACCCGATGACTTACGCATTCATACTTACATGTTGGCTTATACTTCTGATTTTCATTTTTTACCAACCGCGTTAATGCCCCATGGTGCCAGCCATATGCAGCCTAACTTTCAAATAGCCACTATAGATCACGCTATGTGGTTTCATCGTCCATTTCGTTTCGATGATTGGTTGTTATATTGTATCGATAGCCCATCAGCCAGTAATGGTCGAGGTTTAGTCAAAGGTCAAATATTTAACCGTCAAGGAGAGTTAGTCGCTTCGACGATACAAGAAGGAGTCATTAGACAACGATAAATAAAATGAAATCCTAAATAACACCGCTATTTTCCAGAATTATTTTTGCCAATCAAAACCACTAGGATGTTGAAATACGCGTAAATCGAATTGTGGTGCTATAGCAAATAGGTGATCAAAAATATCAGCCTGTATAACCTCGTAATTCCCCCAATCACTCGTATTAGCAAAACAGTATATTTCTAAAGGCAAACCACTCGCAGTGGCTGGCAGTTGTCGTACCATGCACGTTAAATCATCACGAATAAAAGCATTTTGCTGCAAATACATAGCGATGTATTCGCGAAAGGTGCCGATATTGGTTAATTGGCGAGTATTCAACTGAGTAACAACGCATGCTTTATTTTTTTCAGTTAACACCTGCTCATCTAAAGCAAGCTGCTGTTTTTTGTCTACTAAGTAGTCTTTCAATAAGTGACTATTTGTTAATAACTCTATTTTTTCTAAACTATAGAAATCTATACTCGCTATATCAATAATAATGGTGCGCTTTATACGTCGCGCGCCCGTATGATACATATTGCGCCAATTTTTAAAAGAGTCACTAATCAATGCATAGGTTGGCACTGTGGTAATGGTTTTATCAAAGTTTTGTATCTTAACTGTATTTAAGCCAATCTCAATTACATCACCATCCGCACCATATTTTGGTAGTTCAATCCAATCACCGGCAACAACCATTTTATTGGCTGATATTTGAATACTCGCGACAAGACCTTTAATCGTATCTTGAAAAACTAATATTAATACCGCAGTTAATGCACCTAAACCACTAAGTAAATACACTGGCGAGCGATTAATAATTAACGAGACAATAATGATGCTAGCAACAACATACAGCCCTAATTTAATTATTTGTATAATGGCATTAAGCGGTAGATAGCTTTGCTTCGCGCTTTCACGATAGATACTGCGGCTAACATTTAATAACGCACTTAAAGTGCGAGTAACTTGAAAAGTAAGAAAAACTTTGGCTAATAAAATTAATACGTTACTAGCAAGGCTGTCAGTAATTAAAATCAGCGGCGATAAAAAAAGCACAAAAACCAAGGGTAATAATAACGTCATGCGACTTAACACGTTATGCTCAATTAACGCATCATCCCAAGTATTTTTACTCTTAACAATGAGCCGATTTACTATTTTTAATAATTGAAATTTAGCGAGATAAAAGCTCAAACTAGCAATGATAAAAATAATTACGTAACCGAAAGTAAGCGTGGCGCTGGCTAAATACTTACTACTTACTCCTTGTTCAGCCAACCAAAGACTAATGAGTTCATTCATTCGCTTTCCCTGTCTTTAGCACAATATTTTTTTGCTCTGTGCCATGTTGGTTAATTAACGCCGTCAGCCTAAGGTCTTTCTCATGCCAGAATTGCGTTAACCATTTTTGAAAAGAAATTTTGTAACTTCTATTATTAAAGTAATCACCATTTAA
>JAWSUX010000348.1:0-4612 GCA_033852215.1 Colwellia sp.
TTACTCGTTAGCAATAAATTGCTCTGTTTTATGAATCAAAGTTTACTCTTACGCGCTCTATCACCTTGTTATCTTCAGGTTTGGCTTGTTGTTTTATTTTATCATCAATGGCATTTTTTAAAGCAATTAAAAAGCCCATGGCAATAAAAGCACCAGGAGGTAATATAACAAGTAAAAATTGACTATCAAGTTGAATTACTTCAATGCGTAAATTGGTTGCCCAATCACCTAGTAATAAGTTGGCGCCATCAAATAAGGTGCCTTGACCGAGTATTTCTCTTATAGCACCTAGTATAATTAATACTAAAGTAAAACCAAGTCCCATCATTAAACCGTCAAAACTAGCTTGTTTTATCGGGTTCTTTGAGGCATAAGCTTCTGCCCGGCCAATAATTGCACAATTAGTAACAATTAACGGGAGAAATATACCTAACGATTGATAAATACCAAAGGTATAAGCATTCATCAACAGTTGCACACAAGTAACGCAGGTGGCAATAATCAAAACAAAAATAGGAATACGTATTTCTTTAGGTACCCAGTGTCGAATAGCTGATACGGTAGCGTTAGAGCAGATAAGTACTAACATTGTTGCTAAACCTAATCCAAGAGCATTAGTGACTGTTGCAGTTACCGCAAGGAGTGGGCAAAGTCCTAATAATTGTACTAAACCTGGGTTGTTTTTCCATAAACCTTGTATGGTTAGTTCTTTATATTCAGCGCGAATTTCGGCTTTTTGTGCTGCTTTATTGTTATTTTCAGGCAAAGGGAGTTCTTGGTTATTAGTGGGTGAGTTTGTGTTATCAGCTACTGCGTCTGTACTCATCAGTTAGTCCTCCATCTCTTCACTTTTATTGTTTATATTTTGGTTGGTAGGTTTAGAGGAAATAGCACAAGCATTAGGTCTGGTTAACAAGCTTGTTTTATTTTCAGTAAAATATATTAAGGTGTTTTTTACTGCTTTAACAACGGCTCTTGGTGTAATAGTGGCGCCAGTAAACTGATCAAACATACCGTTGTCCTTTACTACAGCCCAACGGTTATCATTTTCGGTTAACATTTTTTTATTGCTAAAACTTTTGATCCAATCATCTTTTCTATCGTCAATTTTATCACCTAAACCAGGTGTTTCTTGATGCTTTAATACTCGAACATTGCTAATACTATTATCAATGTTAATACCAACGATTAACTTTATATTGCCATTGTAACCGTCAGGAGCGATAGAGGTTATTGCAACCGCGACAACTTTATCCGATTTTCTCGCTATATAGGCTGTTTGCATATTACTGCTTCCCAACACAGGAGAGCTCATCACAATACAATCATTGGCAATATCATTATCATAACTGGATGGCTCAATAATGGTATGTAATGTTTTTAGTAATTCTTTTTGTTGTTGGGTTTTTATTTCATCCCGCGTCAATTCATTAACAAGGCCAACAATAACGGTACAAGCAATGGCAAATAGTGCCAATATTTTACTGTTTTTCGATATGGCCAAATGAATAGGGGACTTTGTTTTTTTAACTGTTTTATTCGGCGTTGATTTTTTTGTATCAGTCATTAGTCACTTCCCTTTTGGTGGCCGTATGTTCTAGGACGAGTGTATTGATCTACAAGCGGAGCTGTCATATTACAAAGTAAGACAGCAAAAGCCACACCGTCAGGATAACCGCCAAAGGTACGAATAAGGTAAACTAATAATCCAGCTAAAAAACCAATAATGATACGACCTTTAATACTCGTCGCACCGGTTACAGGGTCCGTTAAAATAAAAAATGCGCCAAGCATAGTTGCACCAGAAAACCAATGAAACATAGTTGAAGGGCTGTTATCTGGGTTGATACTATAAGCTATAATTGTACAAATAAATAAACTGGCTAAGAAGCTTATAGGAGTTTGCCAAGCAATAGCTTTTTTGGCTATTAAGACTAAGCCTCCGAGTAAAAATGCGCCATTAATCCATTCCCAGCCTAGAGCAAAATCATCACCAAATATTTGTGCTTGTATGCTGTTACTGTTCATTGTCTCCATTACGGTTAAACCCATGCCAATATTGGTTTTTAAGGTATCTAGTGGTGTTGCCATGGTTACACCATCTACACTGATTCGTATTTGCTCTACAGAATATCCATCTAACGTAAAACCAGTAAATATAGCACTTAACGTATTGACTAAATCAAGATCTACTGACAATAACGTTAATGGTGGTTGCCATGTGGTCATTTGTAATGGAAATGAGATAAGTAACATGACATAACCAGCCATGGCAGGGTTAAAAGGGTTATGCCCTAGACCCCCATATAACTGTTTGACAATAACAATGGCAAAAATAGTACCGATAATTGATATCCACCAAGGCGCAAGTGCAGGTAAGCATATGCCTAATAATAATGCGGTTAATAGCGCGCTGCCATCAAGCAACTCTTTGTTTATGGCTTTTTTTCGTAATGATAATACCGTAAATTCACAGATTATTGCTGTGCTAATAGCTAAGCCAAGGTGAATTAAATTTCCCCAACCGAAAAAATACCATTGGGCAATAATACCAGGTAGCGCGGCATAAATGACCAAACGCATTAACGAGGTAGTTTGACTTTGATTATGATTATGAGGTGAACTTGCTATCCAAAATGCCATAAATTAGGTCGACTCGTTTTCAGGGTTGGTTGATGTATTTTCTTGATTTTTCTGTTCTTTTCTCGCTTTAGCCCTTGCGATAGCTAAAGCGATTTTTGCCTTTTTATCATCTTTAACTAATATGTCTTCTTTCTGTTGACTTTCACCCGATAAAACCTCTGAATGAACTTCAGATTCATTGTCATTTTTTGAGTGTTTTTGTGTTAGCTTCTTAGCTTTTGCTTTGGCAATAGTTGCGGCTATTTTAGCTTTTTTGTCATCTTGTGGTTTATCATCTTTTTCTTTAATCGTAACTTGTGTTTGTTGTTTTTCTTGTACCTTAGCTAACCTTTTTGCTTTAGCTCTGGCAATAGCTGCTTTTACCTGATCTTTTTCATCCGATACCGGTATTTCTTGAATCGGCTCTTTGTTCACTGCTTGTGTGCTATTATCGGACTCTTTTAATTTATCTTTTGCTTTTTTTGCTTTAACTCGAGCAAGTGCCGCCGCGACAGCAGATTTTGCTCCTGCTGCTTCAGGTGTGTTTTTGTTCATCGAGGCTTTACGAGCGGCAGCCGCTTTTTTATGTTTTGCTTCTCGTGCCATTTTTTCTTTTTCTAAGCGTATTTTTCTTGCTTCAAAGCGTAGTTTTGCATTGTCTGCTTTTAAATTCAATTGTTGTTGTTCGCGAATTTCAGCTTTAGCTATACGGTAATATTGCACTAAAGGAATTTGGCTAGGGCAAACATAAGCGCAAGCACCACAGTCAATGCAATCACTTAAGTTAAGTTTCTCTAATTGAGGGTAATCCTTTGCTTTAGCACTCCATTGTAATTCTTGCGGTAGTAACTGACTTGGGCAAACATCACTGCATTGACCACAGCGTATACACTCTACTTCGGCATTTGTATCGGTAAAAGCGCTCGGCATTTCTTTTTTATTTGGTACTAATATACAGTTACTTGTTTTGATAATGGGGACTAAGTTACTAGATAGGCTATAACCCATCATTGGCCCTCCCATAATTACAGCCTGCTGATTCTGTTGATCTGCCATCGTTTGTGGTTGTGCACCACACTCATTGAGTAAAAAGTTAATAGGTGTGCCTAAAAGTGTCCAAACATTTTGTGGCTGTGTTAATGCATGACCTGTAACGGTTACTACACGACGTAATAACGGTATACCGTTATGCACTGCATCGCTAATAGCGAAACACGTCGCAATGTTTTGCATTACAATGCCTGTATGTATCGGCAGGCTACCGCTTTTTACTTCTTTGCCTGTTAATATTTTTATTAATTGCTTTTCGCCACCACTAGGGTACTTAGTGGGTAACACGCAAACTTTAATATGATCAAATGTGCTTGTAGCATGCTGCATGGCTTTTATTGCGATTGGTTTATTATCTTCAATAGCAATTAAAATAAAAGTTGGTATCAGTAATTTGTCTAAAATTTTAATACCATTAACTATTTTCTCACTGTGCTCTTGCATCAATAAATCATCGGCAGTGATGTAAGGCTCGCACTCAGCAGCATTAATAATTAAGAAATTAATATCTACCTTATTATTAACTTTTATATGTGTTGGAAATCCTGCACCACCCATACCTGCAATGCCTGCTTCAGCAATTTTTTTGACAATGTCTAATTGTGTTAATTTGCTTATATCAATGCACCGCTCTCGTTCTACCCAAGTATCTTCACCATCAGTATCAATAAATATGCATAATTCACTTAAGCCTGAAGGGTGGGCTATAACAGATTTTTTAATCGCTGTGATTGTACCGCTTGTTGAAGCATGAATAGGTACAGCCATTGGGTTATTACTTGATGTTAATGCTTGCCCTTTAAGCACTTTATCGCCAACCTCAACAAGTAAATTACCTTCGCGGCCAATATGCTGTTGTAAGGGTAAAATAATCTGCTTAGGTAAAGGTAGTTGCTTTATTGGTTTACTTGATGTTAATTGCTTTTGCTCAGGAGGATGA
>JAWSUX010000349.1:0-2271 GCA_033852215.1 Colwellia sp.
CAACAAACCCCATGTCACCATGCAGCACATTATAAATTTGCGGTAATTCATCAATTCGGTACTTGCGTAGGTAAAGACCTATTTTGGTTATACGATTATCATTTTCACTGGCCATTTGTGCACCATTTTTTTCTGCATCTAAACGCATACTGCGAAACTTAATTATCTCAAAAGGCTCACCATCGAGACCTACACGCTCTTGACGGTAAAATATTGGTGCATTAATGCCCTCTGTTATTTTAATTAGCAGTGCGGTAATTAACATCACTGGCCAAGTTAAAAACAATAGTACAATAGCCATGATGGCATTAAAAAACCAATCAAGGCTGTTGCGTAAATGGTTATTAGAAGCAAAACCATTAGAATATATTACCCAACTAGGATAAATAAGGTTAACCGCAATTTGTCCTGTTTCACGCTCTATAAAATCTAAAATTTCAGTGATTTCTATGCCGCGTATCTTACAAGCAAATAGCTCATCTACCGGTAGGTTATTACGACGTTCGTCATTAGCAACAACAATTTCATCAATATCATGTTCTAATGCGTAATTAACCAAAGAGCCATCCAAATGAATACGCGTTTCTTCTTCTATCCCCTTAGATGAATCTCCACCCATAACAACAAAACCATGAACGCTAAAATCTTGTCTATCCACGTCACGGCGCATTCTCTTTTCAATAATAGAAGCACGCTCACCAGCCCCTACCACTAAAATATTTCTTTTCCCAAAGCCAAAAAAATCTATTTTAAAGGTAAAATAACGAAAAGAACTGATTAAGGTAACACTAAGCAACGAAGCGATAGCTAAAACTTCAATAGGTAATGAATAAGAACCATAAAAAGGGTTAATTAAAGTAACAGCAAAAAAGGCGACAGCCACACACATCAGCATGCGACGAAAAATACCACGGAAGCTTTCTCTAAGTTTTGAATTATACAAACCTAACGCTAAAGAGCTCAGCTGATTAACTAGGGCAAAAATAACAGCATATAGCAGTAAAAGTGCATCGGAAATGCCCTGAAAATCAATAATAGAGAAGTGTTTATTAATATATACAGCTAAAAACAAAGATCCTGCAAATAAAATTTGCTCTATTATGATTAATGCTTTGCTACCTGCTGATAAATCTCGAAACTTTGAGCTAGACATATAAAACTAGGTTCCCTGTAGCTAATAACTATTAAAAAACAACCATGACCAATAAAAAGCCGCGCTAATTCTATCAAAAAACAAACTAAAGTTAACGGTTAATTTACTCTTGTTAACTTTGGTTGTTAAAAATAGTAAAAATACCATACAATTAACGGATATGTAGATAACACTCAGCAACTAAAGGTATTAACCATGGATATTCGCTTTGCCGACTCAAGTAGAGTCATGCTCTTATTATTAATAAGCATTGTCTTTTCAGGTTGTAGTTCTAATTCACTACCAACAGCAACAGTGCAACCATCAAACACAACAGATATTAACTCTTATAAATATCTTATTGGTGCCGGTGACGTACTTGATATTTTTGTCTGGCGTAATCCTGAAGTATCCGGCTCTTTTGTGGTAAGGCCTGATGGCATGATCACCACATCTTTAGTTGAAGACATTAAAGTTTCAGGAAAAACACCAACCGAATTAGCTCGTTCAATAGAAGAGATACTTGCCACTTATTTACGTGATCCTGTTGTGACCGTAACCGTTGCAAATTTTGTAGGCCCTTTCAGTGAACAAATTCGTGTTATTGGTGAAGCTACAGAGCCGAAAGCAATTAATTATACTCAGCACATGACTTTACTTGACGTTATGATTCAAGTCGGTGGTTTAACTGAGTTTGCCGATGGTAACAGTGCTGTATTAATTAGAGTCGAAGGTGGTAAACAAAAAGAATATGAAATATTGATTGATGAATTATTAAGGGAGGGTGAAATTAAAGTGAATATAGATATGTTACCTGGTGATATCATCATAATTCCTGAAGCGTGGTTCTAAGTCATATCAAATAAGAAATACATTAATCGTCTCCTAACAAACGTATATCAAGGTGACACGACAAAGCTATCATACTGTGCTTATTAGTATAGAGGAGTTAAAGGGCTAGGAATGCAAGAAATACTTGAAGAGGTAATTGATTACCTAAAAGGAATATGGCTTAAACGCCGCTATATTATCATCGCAACTTGGCTTATTTGTCCAATAGGTTGGTATTTTGTTGCGCTAATGCCTAACATTTATCAATCTGAAGCACGTGTCTATGTTGATACACAATCATTATTACG
>JAWSUX010000350.1:0-11111 GCA_033852215.1 Colwellia sp.
TTTTGCTTACCAACAAGTTCAGCATCGCCAATTTCTACACCTAAGTCGCCACGAGCAACCATTACAACATCAGAAGCAAGAATAATTCCATCTAATATATTGTCATCATTTACTGCTTCAGCACGTTCAATTTTAGAGACCAAACGGGCATCACAACCTGCTTCTTGAGCAAGTAAACGTGCTTCTCGCATATCTGCTGCATCACGTGGAAATGAAACGGCTAAAAAATCAACATTTATTTTAGCGGCAAGTTTGATATCTTCCTTGTCTTTAGCGGTGAGCGCTGGAGCAGTTAACCCTCCACCTTGACGATTAATGCCTTTATTATTGGATAAAGGTCCACCAACAGTAACCTCTGTAAAAACAGAGTGTTTAGAAGTAGATAAAACTTTTAACTGTACACGACCGTCATCAAGCAACAAAATATCGTTATCATTAACATCCTGTACTAATTTTTTATAATCGATACCAATTTTCTCTTGGCAGCCTTGACCTTTGTCTAAGTTAGCATCAAGCTCAAATTTATCACCTATGGCTAATTTTATCGGCCCATTTTTGAACGTCGATATTCGAATTTTAGGGCCTTGTAGATCACCTAAAATACCAACATAAATACCTAACTCTTTAGCAACAGCTCTTACATTTTCAGCTCTATTAATGTGATCTTGTGGCACACCGTGAGAAAAGTTTAGCCTAACGACGTTGACGCCAGCAGCAAGTACATTCTTTAAGATTTCTATATCGTCAGTTGCGGGACCTAAGGTGGCAACAATTTTCGTTCTTCTAGGCATGTTAATCCTTATTAGTGTTTACTTTTTAAAATTTATTTTAAATTTGAGTTCATTATTTTTTTTCAAAGCGAGAGCTTCTTAAGCTATCTTTTACTTTTTTAAGGTTATCTCTAAATTTACTCCCTCTGCGCAAAGTAAAGCCGGTTGCTAAAACATCAATTAAAGCGAGTTGAGCAATACGAGATGACATTGGCATATATAAATCAGTATCTTCACTAACGTTAACGCTAAGCACTATACTGCATTCTTTTGCTAGTGGAGAGCCTGTGGTAGTAATACCGATAACAGTGGCATCATTTTCTTTTGCTAAACTGGCAACTTCTACCAAAGATTTTGTTCTACCAGTATGAGAAATAACAATAACTACATCCCCTTGGCGACTATTTATAGCACTCATACGTTGCATCAATATGTCATCAAAATAAACAACAGGTACATTAAAACGAAAAAATTTATTTTGTGCATCATGAGCAACAATAGCAGAAGCGCCTAGACCAAAAAATGAGATTTTATTGGCTTGAGTTAGTACATCAACAGAGCGATTAATATCATTCGAATCTAAACTTTTACGTGCTAATTCAAGATTAGCCATTGTAGATTCGAAAATTTTTGACGTATATTCTTCTGCGGTATCATTCTCATCGACATGACGATTAACATACGGTGTGCCATTAGCTAAACTTTGGGCTAAATGAAGTTTAAAATCAGGGTAACCTTTAGTATCTAATTTACGACAAAAGCGATTTACCGTTGGTTCACTTATCTTGGCTTGCATGGCTAACGCTGCAATACTGGAATGAATTACCGTGCTAGGAGAAGCTAAAATAACTTCGGCTACTTTACGCTCTGATTTACTGAAGGTGTCTAGTTCGTTGCTGATTTTTTCTAATATATTCATTATGGCTTGATCCTAGAGCTTTATAATGCTGTTTGCACAACACAATATTTAGCTATAACTGTCATTTAAATACTTTTTTTAATTTATTAATTAACAATTTTTGCATACTGTAATTTATTTTATACGTCAGTAACAGAAAAAATGAAATTTTATTTCATAATCAACTTTATTATAAATAAAGTTGCGTATTTCTACAGCGGTTTTTCTATTTGAACGGTGGGGTGTTTAGGCTATACTTGTAGGTGATTCCTCAAATAGATAGCAATGTAGTAAAATTACAAAACATTATTTTTTGATCTGCAAATAAAGATTAAAGTTAAGCCATATGTAGTTTAGTTACATGTACATTGAGTTTAAGCATGCGTTAAATTAAAAGAAATTAAATTTATTTTTATAATAAATAAAAGAGAAATGTTATATGGGTACATTAGATTGCCAGTCAGCTAGTGAAATTGTCATTTTTGGCGCTTTAGGTGACTTATCCCGCCGTAAATTATTACCAGCCTTGTACCAATTAGAAGTCTGTGGCTTGATTAATGAAAAAAGTCGTATTATTGGCGTGGCTCGCCAAGAGCATAATGTAAATGATTTTAAAGCGATTGTTTTAGAGAATCTAATTAATTTTGTTAAAGAAGATTTAAATGAAGAAATACTGGCGCGTTTTTCAGCACGTTTGCTTTATCAGCAGTTAGATTTTAAAGAAGTGAGTTCATTTAATCAATTAGGTAGAACTTTAAATGAGAGTGACTCAACTCGAGTTTATTATTTTTCTACACCGCCAGCTATTTATGGTGATATATGTAAAGGTCTTGATAGCGCTAAACTAATCTGTGATAACGATCGAGTTGTAATGGAAAAGCCTATCGGTCATTCTTTAGACTCATCCATTAGAATTAATAATCAAGTTTCAGAATTTTTTCAAGAAAATCAAACTTACCGTATTGATCATTATTTAGGTAAAGAAACAGTACTTAATTTGTTAGTTTTACGCTTTGCGAATTCATTATTTACCAATAATTGGGATCGCAACAGTATTGATCATGTTCAAATTACCGTTGCAGAAAGTGTTGGTATTGAAGGGCGCTGGGGATTCTATGACGAAGCTGGTCAAATGCGTGATATGGTACAAAATCATCTATTACAAATTTTATCATTATTGGCGATGGAGCCTCCAGCCGATTTAAGTGCTGATAGTGTTCGTGCTGAAAAGTTAAAAGTTGTTAAAGCATTACAACCGATCAATCGAAAAAATAGTAAAGATAAAACGGTACGTGGTCAATACAGTGATGGTTATTTAGCAGGTGTTTCTGTGCCCGGTTACTTGAATGAGGAAGGTGCTAATACTAATAGCAAGACAGAAACTTTTGTTGCTATTAAGGCTGAAATAGATAACTGGCGTTGGAAAGGCGTGCCATTTTACTTACGGACAGGTAAACGAATGCCTAAAAAGCATAGTGAGATTGTCGTGCATTTTAAAGAGCAGCCACATAACATATTTAAAGACAGTTACAGTGATTTACCCGCTAACAAGTTAACAATCCGTTTGCAACCGGATGAAGGCGTTGAATTGCAAATGATGAATAAAATTCCTGGTATCGCTTCACAAATGAATATTCAAGAAAACAAATTAGATTTAAGCTTTTCTGAAACCTATAACAACGAGCGCGTTGTTGGTGCGTATGAACGTTTAATGTTAGAAATATTAAATGGTAATCAATCATTGTTTGTTAGTCGTGATGAGGTTGAAGCTGCTTGGCTCTGGGCTGACAGCATTATTGAAGCATGGCAATCAACCAATGAAGCACCTAAACTTTATGCTGCGGGTTCTTGGGGGCCAGTCTCCTCTATTTCTTTAATAGCACGTGATAACCGCCAGTGGGTAGAATAATGAATCAATTAACTGAATTTCCATCACGTGATGATTTAGATTCTGCCTTAGCAAATACTGTGAGTAACATACTAGCAGAAGCGATTAAAAATAAAGACAGGGCAAGTATTGCCGTATCAGGAGGTTCAACACCCAAGGGTTTTTTTAAAATTTTATCAAGAAGTCAGATAGATTGGAGCAAAGTGACTATTACTCTTGCAGATGAGCGCTGGGTTGCACTTGATAGTCAAGAAAGCAATACACGTTTAGTACATGAACATTTATTGAAGAATAATGCAGCAAGCGCTAAGTTTTTCCAACTTAAGAAAGCTGATACATTAGACACTGAAACATTAGAGAATTTAACTTTAGCCGCTAAAAGTAACTTATTACCTTTAGATGTACTTATTTTAGGTATGGGTGAAGACGGACATACAGCTTCATTGTTCCCTTGTAGTGAACAAATAGCCCAAGGTTTAGATGAAACTAATACTGATGTTTTGTTAAATGTTGAGCCGAAAACTGCATTGCATAGGCGCATTAGTTTTAGTTTTGCAAGTTTACGTACTAGCAAAAATATTTTTTTACATCTTTGTGGAGATAATAAAAAAACAACATTCAATAAGGCATTAAATGGCGATGATAAGTTTGAAATGCCTATTCGAGCATTTTTAAAACACCCTAGTTTAAAAACTCAAGTTTATTGGAGCGCTTAACTCCTAATATGATGATAATCCTAATTCTAACCTTAATTCGTTTGTTAGGGGGGAAGCGACATAATTAAGTTCGGCTGAAACTGGCGCTTGTTCTCTATTTGATTAACCGTATTTAAATCTAAAACAAATAATGAACACAATATGCAAATATTGTTAAGTGAACTAAAAGGCTGAGCACTATTGTAAATAATAATGCGGCCAGAACTTATAGAGGGTTTATGACAGTATCAAACAAATGGCAAATAATGCCAGAAGACCTTTTTAAAATGGGTCCTATTGTTCCTGTATTAGTAATTAACAACGTTGAAGAAGCGTTGCTAATTGCGGAAGCATTATTAACTGCGGGCATTAAAGTATTAGAAGTAGCCTTGCGTACGCCGGCAGCACTGGATATTATCAGTGTCATTGCAAGAGAGTTGCCAGAAGCTATTGTTGGCTCAGGGACCGTGACTAATCGTCAGCAGTTGCAACAGTCATATGATGCAGGGGCTAAATTTTCTATTAGCCCAGGTTTAACAAAAAGTTTATTACAAGCGGGTAATGAAAGTAATATTACGTTAATTCCAGGTATCTCTACAATTTCAGAGCTTATGGATGGAGTCGATTATGGTTATGACCATTTTAAATTTTTTCCAGCGGAAGCCTTAGGCGGCGTTAATGCCCTTAGATCAATTGGTGGGCCTTTCCCTGATATTCGTTTTTGCCCTACAGGTGGCATTAATTTAAATAACATACACGACTATTTAGCACTACCGAATGTAATGTGCTGTGGTGGTTCATGGTTAGTATCAAGTGAAATTATTAATAATAAGAATTGGTCTAAAATTACTAAGTTAGCTAGTCAGGCACTTGAGCACGTTAAATAATATTATGCTTAGCTGTTTAATTTATAGAGAATATTAATTAATTAAAGGTTAATAAAAAACCACCGGTTCTGGATAGAGCAGGTGGTTTTTTTAAGGTTTTTCTTTCTTATAATTTTAGATTAACTAACCATTATTTTGTGCGAGTTTCAAGCGCTCGGCCATTGATAAAGGTCGCTCTTCTGTCGATGTCTCTTGGACATTTTTTACTGGTTTTGCTTCTACTTTTTTCTCTATCTTTGTCTCTACTTTTTTATCACCTTTAAAAACAGACTTCATCATGTTTTTCATACTGTTTATGCCCTCAGTTGCTTTTTTATTGGCATACTCTACGTCAGGCATTGTCACTTTTTTGTCTTTTTTATTCTTTTTAGCTACAGTCTTTTCACTTTCGATAGGTTTTTCTGGCACTACAGCTGCTGCTTTTACTTCTTCAACACGTTTATGTGGTGTTGCTAATTTAGCTTGAGCAAGTTTAGCTTTACTTTGTTGTGCATCATCATTTTCAGACGGTTTGGCTTGTTGTATCACTTTCCCATTTTGATGGCATGAAGGCATAAATACATCGTTAGAGTTTACTCTCTGATCAAACCCTGTAATAGCATCCGTTATTTCGACCTCGGCAATGTTAACGGCATCTTTAACCTGAGATAGTTTTTTATTTAAGCTATTATATTTTCTTTCAAGGTTATCAATTGCACCTTTGACATCATCATTTAAATTTATAGTAAGTTCTTTATAGCCTACTATTAGCTGCTCAAACTTAGTTAAAGATGATTGAGTATGATTAATACTGTCATCTATTGAAGTTAATTTAGTCTGTAAACGCTGTTTTTTAGCCAAGAACTTTTCTGTAAGTTCTTTTGGCACTAATAAAGACTGATCTGTAGGAGGGACTACATCAGCAAACTCTAAAATACAGTTAACAGGCTTCCATTGACTATATGAAGGATGCCAGCCATATACATTAGGATTTTCTGCTAAATATTTTTTTGCCGCTTCTAAATCTAGCGGAGCTGTGACTTTACCTTTGTCTGAAAAAAACCATTTTTCCATCATAATTACTCTTTTTGTTAATTTGTCATAATATTAATTCTACTAGCGCTGTTGATTCTTCGTTTTCAAGCTAGTTTTTATTAATAATCTGTTTTTATCACGTTAGCGAGGTTTTGCTGTAGTGATGCGTACTGCGCTTCGATTGATTTGACAACAACTTTAACTTCTTCGGTTAGGTTGTGTGCTATTTGAGTATGATTATCGACTTCAGCATCTATTTCATATAATGAATCAGCAGTGGTTTTTATTGTTTTATCCACTCTGTCTAATGTAGAAATTAGTTCTTTTTCTTCATCAATCAAACCTTCTATTAAACTTTGAGGAATTTCAATAGGTGGTGGTGGTGGTGAAGTAACAACGTTAAGCTCAGGAATACAACTTACAGGTACCCAATGAGTATATGAAGGATGCCATGCATATACATCTGGGTTCTTTGCGATAAATTCGTTTGACTCGTTTAACCCTAAAGGGCCTGTCATTTCACCATTGTTAGAAAAGTACCATTTTTTCATAATAATTATTACCCGTATAAAGACATTAGTACCTACAATTACATCCGTTTGTTTTATGTTTGGGATAAGTAAATTAATTGTAAATATTTTGTTCTGATTTTACTTTAGTATTAAATGTAACGTGAGCTATCGACTACAGTCAAGCAGTTTATTAGTTTGTTGTGATTGCAGTGATGCTTTATTTTAATATAGGAGTATAAAAAAGCCGATTATTACTAATAATCGGCTTTTAGGTTTGATTCAGTAAGCAATGGCTATAAAGGGGTAGTTGCTTGTGCGGAACTTCTGCTTCTAGCATCAGCAATAACAGCATTTTTACCCGACACTTGATGGGCTAAACGTTCACTGTCAGCCATAAAGTTTGTAGGTATGTCCTTTACGGTGGTTATTGTTTCTGTCTTCGTCATAGGCGCTGACGCTTTACCTGATAAACGGTTAGCTTTTTTCACCTGTCTAGCAAGCTTCTTATCCTTAACGTGAGATTTCTTCACCGCTTTAATTTTAGGTTGAGGCTCTTTAACTTCCTCTGCCTTATCTTTGGTTATGGCCGCCACAGGTTGTATTGTTTCTTCAACAATAGATTCTTCTACTAAAGGTTTAAGAGGCTCTTCAGTTATCTCTGTTACAATTTCTGTCGTGTTAGCTTGCTCAAAAGAAAGTTCACCTTGAACTTCGTTTGTTGGCGTTACAGAAATATTTTCTTGCTGCTCCTTTTCAGGTACAGCTGAGCTTTCTGCCTTTTCTGATAGTTCAGTAACCGTTTCAACACTCGTTGTTACAGACACCTGAGCAGGTACATCACTTGCAACTACAATAGCTTCTTGGGTTGTATCGTGTACAACAGCATCATTAGATGTAGTTGCTGAAGTGCTTTCTTCAGTCGTAACTTTAACAGTTTCACTATTTGGGTAACGAGCTTCAACGGCATCATTACTTTGTTCCGTTGACGCTGTTTCAGCATGTACGGTATTTTCTTCCTTAGCGCTATTACTTTTACGGCGGCGTTGACCATTAGCACGTAAATGTCTAGGTGAACGTCGGTTACGAGGGTTTTTATCCGATTGAGCAGCCTCTTCAACACTAGTTTCTATTTCATTAGTAATAACTGACTCGTTTACTAGTGCTTCTTGGTTTAATTTTTCTGTCGGTATTGTTGAATCAATATTGGAAATTTCACTTACTTTTTGCTCTGCCTGTAGTTGAGTTTTTTGTTCATCTTGATTCACCCTGATCTTTTTTCGATTACTTCTGCGTTGACGACGCACCGTAGTTTTTTCTTCTTTTTGTGCATCTTTGTCAAAGTTAGCTTTCGGGTTTTGTTTCTTCGGCTTAGTTCTGTTTTCATCACGATTTGGGTGAGTATTACGATTTTTTTCTGCGCTATGATCAACTTTGCCATCTGGGGTTGTTACATTCTCGTTATTACGTTCATTACGGTTACGATTACCCCCGCGATTATTTCTCCGTTGAGCTTGGCGTTTATTTTGGGATGAGCGATTATCACTTGGTGTCTTTGTTTTTTCTTCAGGTTTTTTAGTGATCTCCTGTGCTGTATTATTTAATCCAAATAAGCCTTTTAACCATGTAAAGAAACCACCCTCGTTAGACTTAGTCGCACTTGATGTAACATCGGTTTTTGAAGTTGACTCACTTATTTTTTGTGTACGAGTAGGCGCAGACATACCTGAAATCATAGGTTCGTCACTTTTCACTGTGCCCTTATTAAATTTAGGCATTCTAGCTTCTTCAAGCTCAGCTTTTTTTACCGGTAATTCATAACTTGCATCAACGACAGACTCATCATCTTTTACACGTAATACTTCGTATTGCGGTGTATCCATATGTGGGTTTGGAATGATTAAAACACGTACATCATGGTGTTTCTCAATGTGCATTACCGAACGACGTTTTTCATTTAGTAAATAAGTCGCTACAGGCACTGGTACTTGTGCCTGTACATGTAAGGTGTTTTCTTTAATGGCTTCTTCTTCCATTAAGCGTAATATTGATAGGGCTAATGATTCAACTCCACGGACATGGCCGGTACCACTACAACGAGGGCAAACACCTTGGCTAGTTTCACCAATAGAAGGGCGTAAACGTTGACGTGACATTTCTAATAAGCCAAAACGAGAAATTCGACCTAATTGGATACGCGCTCTGTCTTGGTGAACTGAGTCACGCATACGATTTTCAACTTCACGTTGATGTCGTACTGGGGTCATATCAATAAAATCGATAACCACTAAACCACCTAGATCACGTAAACGTAATTGACGAGCAATTTCTTCTGCCGCTTCTAAGTTGGTATTAAAAGCAGTTTCTTCAATATCACTGCCTTTTGTCGCACGAGCAGAGTTAATGTCAATAGAAGTCATTGCTTCCGTTGGGTCAATAACAATTGAGCCACCTGAAGGTAACCGTACTTCACGTTGAAAGGCTGTTTCTATTTGTGTTTCAATTTGGTAATGAGTAAATAAAGGCACATCGCTGTTATAAAGCTTTATTTTATTTAAGAAGTCAGGGCGAACAACTTCAATATGTTTTTTAACACTCTCAAATGTTTTCGGTCTATCAATCAATACTTCACCAATATCGCGACGTAAATAATCACGAATAGCACGTAAAATAAGATTGGTCTCTTGATGTATTAAGAACGGAGCAGGGCGGGTTTTCGCTGCATCACTAATGGCTTGCCAGTGCTGTAATAGAACACTTAAATCCCATTCTAATTCATCATAGTCTTTGCCAACACCAGCAGTACGAACAATTAAGCCCATACCTTTAGGTAAGTCCAACTTGCTTAATGACGCTTTAAGTTCAGTACGTTCATCACCTTCAATACGGCGTGAAATACCGCCAGCGCGTGGGTTATTAGGCATTAAAACTAAATAACTACCCGCTAAGCTGATAAAAGTAGTAAGAGCGGCACCTTTCTGGCCTCGCTCTTCTTTGTCGATTTGTACGATTACTTCTTGACCTTCATGCAATACTTCTTTGATGTTAGGTCGACCTTGGAAGGTGTACCCCTTAGGGAAGTATTCACGAGCAATTTCTTTCATTGGTAGGAAACCATGGCGATCTGCACCATAGTCAACAAAAGCGGCTTCTAAAGAAGGTTCTATACGGGTGATTTTTGCTTTATATATATTTGATTTTTTTTGTTCGTGACCTGGGCTTTCGATATCTAAATCATAAAGTTTTTGGCCATCTACAAGAGCTACACGCAATTCTTCTGATTGGGTAGCATTTATTAACATACGTTTCATAGGTTGTCGGACTCATTTTTAAGTCACAACACACCATCTACTGTTTCTAAACAAAAGGCCACATAAGGGGGTTGTTTAAATCAGCACACAAAGCAATCCGTTTTTCTGGTAATAGCAAATTGTCACCCTCACGGGTGTCATTGTTAATCTGTCATAAAACCAGATTAAGCTGTTATCAATTCTGATTGTGTTTTCAATATTATTCTCTGCCATTTCAAATGGATACATCTAAAATGAGAGTAAGTAAATTTGTTTCTTTATGTGCTCAGCTAGTGTGCTGTGCAATTAATACCCTGTTAATTAGTAATTAAGGTATTATTTTAATAAATAATTGCTTTATGGTGCTGGGCATATAACTTCAATAGAAATTATACTGTTTATGCTTTTTTACGGGGGGAATGTGACTTAATCATCCAAATATCACTAATGGTGATTTTTATCTCAAACCTTCCTAAATAGAGCAACAGGCCGTTCTATTAATATATCTTCACTACATTTTAATTCATTGCTGTTTTTAGCAAAAAAATGTTAGTTGTTAAACTTAGTGTCTCGTATACCAATGTGGCCGCAGTTTGCCTCTTACGTCTCTCTTTAAAGCTTCTTAAGTTATTACATCGTAATACAGCGTTAATTTTTACCACTCTCTTTTTCACAGAAGGTGCTTTTTTATGCTAATAACACTAAATATTAATGAATAACCTTACTATTATCCCACTATATTTAACTTTAAGCTAATAAAAAAGCTGTTTTAATTACATATTTAGCGAAATAAAATGTGTTAAACTTCGCAATATGAAAGAACGTAATAAAAAAGCAGTTATGCATCAGAACAAAAAACAGTCTGAGTCGATTAAAGAAAACAAGTCTCGTTTTGACAAAGCTAAACAAAGGAGACCCAATAAAGCTAAAGTTATAGAGGCTCCTGATACCGACACAATAAAACCTAAAGTACGTTTTATTACTATTGATACTGAAGATGCGGGGCAGCGTATCGATAATTTTTTATTGAGAACGTTAAAGGGGGTGCCGAAAAGCCATCTTTACCGTTTAATGCGTAAAGGGGAGATACGTGTTAATAAGAAACGTGTTAAACCTATCTATAAACTTATGAATGAGGATGTTTTACGTATTGCTCCTAT
>JAWSUX010000002.1:0-7839 GCA_033852215.1 Colwellia sp.
TCGAATTTTCAGCAAACCAAGCTACGTCATTTATATCGTTAGAGCCACTATATTTATAGTCTTTAGATTTATTACCGCCTTTCGCAGCATAAGCCCATTGGGCTTCTGTCGGTAGGCTGAATGTTTTGCCTGTCGCGCTATTTAATCGTTTAATAAATAATTGCATATTAAACCAACTGACATTATTCACAGGACATTTATCACAGGGAAAATAACTATTGTTCCAGCCCATTATTTGCACAAAAATATCTTGCGTTAATTCATATTTACCGATGTAAAAAGCATCAAGACTGACTTTTTTTACGGGCTGTTCACGCTTTCTTGCCAAAGGGGAGTCTGAGCCCATCGAAAAACTACCTGCTTCAACTAAAACCATATTTTCCATCAGACCATCAAACATTAGTTTTGGTAAAGAATACACTCGCGTTTTTTTTGCTGTGACTTTTTCTGCGCTTTTTATTGTACTTTTTACTGTAGTAAAGGGTGATTCACTTAACTCTTCCACGGTTTCGGCATTACTAATTAAGCTTATAGAGCAACAGCTAGTAATAATAAACAACTGAAAAATAGTGCGCCATGAAGGCCGTAAAAATAGATGGGATTTATTCATAACAGCAGTGACTTCTTAAATAGTACAAAGGGTAAATATTTTATAAAACAGTCGTAAGATAAGAAAAGCCATCAAAAATATTGATGGCTTTTTTCTATATATAGAATCTCGTTAAGTGTTTACATAATTCACTTAGACGATGTTTTCTTTATGGCACGAAGCTACCCGGTTTTTGACGTTGTGGAAACTCTTTAAAGGTTGCTTTAAATTCGCCCACTTTCATCATGGCTGGAGCCATTAAGAACATGTGTTCAGCCCACCATTGACCATAACCTTCAGATTCATGATCCATACGTTCATAGGGGTCCATTCTTAAGTTAAAGATCTTAGGTGCACGTAATGTGGTCCATGGGTTTTGCCATACTTCTAAACCGTGTGCACGTTGTTCTTTAAACACGAATTTATAGTCTTCATATCGTAACCCGACAATGTCACCGGTATCTGAAGAGTAGATAAATTCTTTACGAGGACCTTTTTTAGAGGTATCTAAGAAATGAGGCAAAAAGTTATAACCATCAAGGTGTACTTTAAATTTAGTACCACCAACGTTAGTACCTTTTTTCAGCTTACTCTTAATTGTAGTATCACCAGCAACAGCTAAAAGAGTTGGCATCCAATCGATTAATGAAATCATTTCATTTGAAACTTGGTGTGGCTTAATTTTACCTGCCCATTTAACCATCATAGGGACGCGGTAACCGCCTTCCCAGTTAGTGTTTTTTTCACCTCTAAATGGTGTATAACCACCGTCAGGCCATAGGGCTAATTCTGCACCGTTATCAGTGGTATACATGATAATAGTGTTTTCAGCGATGCCTAGTTTATCAATTTTATCTAATAATTGACCAACATGACCATCATGTTCAACCATGCCATCAGCATATAAACCTTGACCCGTAACACCGTCTGATTCAGGTTTTAAGCGAGTCCATACGTGCATACGAGTAGAATTAAACCAAACAAAGAACGGTTTTTTAGCTACATGTGCTTTGTCGATAAATTTAAGCGCAGCACCTAAAAACTCTTCATCAATCGTTTCCATGCGTTTTTTAGTCACAGGGCCAGTATCTGTAACCTTACCATCTGCGAAAGAGTGGATTGCTCCACGTGGTCCAAAACGTTTTTTAAATTCGGCACCTTTAGGGTAATCAGGATGCTCTGGTTCATCTTCAGCATTTAAGTGGTATAGGTTACCGAAAAATTCATCAAAACCATGATTCGTTGGTAAATGTTCATCTTGGTCGCCCAAGTGATTTTTACCAAATTGTCCTGTCATATAACCATGTGGTTTTAATAACTCAGCAATGGTAGGATCTTTTTTAGTTAAACCCTCTTTTGCACCAGGTAAACCAACTTTGGTTAAACCAGTACGCATAGGGTGTTGACCAGTAATAAAACCAGCACGACCTGCTGTACAACTTTGATCGCCATACGAATCAGTAAAAATTATACCTTCGTTAGCTATACGGTCAATGTTTGGTGTTTTATATCCCATAATGCCACGGTTATATGCGCTAATGTTAAATGGGCCAATGTCATCGCCCCAGATAGCAAGAATGTTGGGTTTCGCTGTATCGGTTGTTGCTAATGCTGCACTTGAGGCGGCGATTAATCCTAAGCCTAAAACCAATTTTTTCAACTTGTTTTGACGTACCATGTTTTTTCCTTATCACAATGGATGTTCGTATTGTTTAGTAACAACACATAATTTCATCACTAATATACATAATTTCATCGCCAATACATATTATTTCTTTGCATGTTTCTTTTAAACGAAAACTTAATAAAACTCTATTTAAATCACTAGAGTAAATAGAAAGCTCAATAAATTTAAGCACTCGCAAATTTTTGTTTATTAGCGTAGTTTTAATAAAGAAACTAGGGACGGTAGATGTAAGTAATAAATATTTATTTAATTATTTTTAAAAGGAAAATTAAGATGCTAATGCAAAAAAATGGCTCGTTATGGCAACCAGTTTGGGTTATAGCGGCTTTGTTATTATCATTGCCACTTCAAGCAACCTCGGTAAAACCTAAGTTAGTACTGCAAATAACAGTGGATCAGCTTCGTGGCGATATGCCAACTGCCTATCTAGATAAAATGGGGAAAGGTGGTTTTAAATATCTATTAAACGAAGGAGTGGTGTATAAAGATGCACATCATAATCATGCAAATACTGAAACCATTGTAGGTCATGCAACGTTGGCTACAGGGGCTCTACCTGCGGTACATGGCATGATAGGAAATGTTTGGTTTGATGATAAGTTGCAACGTCTTGTTTATAACGTTGAAGATGCACAATACCCATTGTTGTCGGCAGATGCAGGCGTTAATCAAAAAACAGAAATTGATCCCACGCAGCGCACGGCAAAATTTTCGGGTCGATCACCCCGTAATATTCAAGTATCTACCTTTAGTGATGAATTAATGATTGCATCAAATGGTAAAGCTAAAGTTTTTGCTGTTTCGGTAAAAGATCGCGGCGCTATTTCGATGGCAGGGCATATGGGTAAGGCTTTTTGGTTTTCTAAAAAGTCAGGGGGATTTGTTACCAGTGAGTATTATTATGATAAATACCCTAAGTGGGTAGCTGATTGGAATGAGACAAAGCCAACTAAAAAATACCATCAAGCAAGTTGGCAGTTAAGCAAGCCACAAAAAAAATATGTGTTTGCCAAGCAGGATGACCAAGCATGGGAGACTAAATTCCCAGGGTTTGGACGAACGTTTCCACATCAATATGGTGATATGAACAATCCTTATTTTAATACGTTCTTAACCTTAAGTCCTGCTGGCGATGACTTAACTTTAGACTTTGCCAACCAAGTCGTAAATAACGAACAACTAGGTCAGGATGATATTACCGATTATTTATCGTTAAGTTTTTCGTCAACCGATTATGTTAGCCATATTTTTGGCCCGTCTAGCTTAGAAGCAGAAGATAATATGCTCAGGTTAGACCGCACGTTAGCTCGGTTATTTAAATTTATTGATAAAAAAGTGGGCTTAGATAATACCCTTATTGTGTTGTCTGCTGATCATGGGGCAGCTGAAGTGCCAGCTTATTTATCATCATTAGGCATGAAAACCAATGTGGTTTCGCCTAAAGAGTGGGATAAAAAACCGAGTATGGAAGCACTTAAAAAACAGTTCGGTTTCGATACTGCACTGATTAAAAGTTATTTTCATCCCTATATTTACCTCGACAGAGACTTAATTGAACAGCGTAATCTGTCACTTGAACAAGTACAAAAAGCCGTTGCGACTGAAGTTGCTAAATTTGATGGTGTTGCTATTGCAGTGACAAGTACTAATATAGAAACAGGGAAAACGCCGCAAGATTATTTGCATACGTTAGTGGTGAATAACCATAGTAAAAATCGCTCTGGCGATATCTATGTTGTGTTAGAAGCGCATCGTTTTGTGGCTGACATGGACGGGCTAACCGTTGCGGCGACTCATGGCTCACCTTGGGGGTATGATACTTATGTACCGATAATTTTTGCAGGTTTTACGCTTGATGACGAAATTATTTATGACCGAGTGAGCACTACCGATATCGCGGTAACGTTATCGGCATTGCTTGGCATTAAAGCGCCATCAGGCGCTCAAGGAAAAATACTTAAAAAGGTGCTTGATAGCGATTGAACGTGTTGCGTGTATTATTTCAAATAGTCATTATTAATAGCGCCAACATAACCAACATATAATACAGCTTGTTAAGGAAATGACATTGACAAATAAACATGCAAAAACAGTCTCGCTCGTTCTAGGCAGTGGCGGTGCGCGTGGTTTAGCACATATTGGTGTTATTCGTTGGCTGGAAGAACATAACTTTAAAATTAATTCTATTTCGGGTTGTTCCATTGGTTCACTTATTGGTGGTGCTTATGCTGCGGGTAAGTTAGATGACATAGAAAAGTGGGCTTGTGCAATCAACAAAATAAATTTGCTTAGTTTGTTGGATTTATCATGGAGAAGTAATGGCTTAGTTAAAGGGGATAAGGTTATTAATACGATGGTTGGCATTGTGGGTGATGTGTTAATAGAAGATTTATCTATCAAGTACACGGCGGTTGCTGCTGATGTATTAAATGAAAAAGAAGTATGGATGAATTCAGGTAAGCTCTTTGATGCCATAAGAGCTTCTATTTCATTACCCTTATTTTTTACACCATTTAATTATCAAGGAATAGAACTGATAGATGGTGGTGTGTTGAACCCTGTACCGATAGCACCAACCTTTGGTGATAACACTGATTTGACCATTGCTGTAAACCTAGGGGCAAATATTGAGCATACACAACCTTTAGTCTTGGCTTGTAAAGAAGTAACGCCTCTTGAAAAAGGTAATAATAGTACTGTCGACTATATAACCCCCTTAACTGATAAAATTAATGTGTTCATTAGTCAATTTAGTGAGCCAAATGATAAAAGAAATTTTGGGGCTTATGACATAGCTAACCAAGCCTTTGATGCAATGCAAAGTACGATTGCCAGACAAAAACTTGCCGCTTACCCACCAGATTACTCTATTGACATTGCCCGAAATGCGTGTGGTACTTTAGCATTTGAACAGTCTGCAGAAATGATTGAGTTAGGCTACCAAAAAGCGCAGCAGCATTTAAGTCATTTGCTGTAAATTAGTCATCTGTGACCTAAGTTGATTAAAGGTCGACTATGAAGAGATACATTTACATCATACTTTCTTGTCGCTAGTGTTATGATACGACTATTCATAGTGATTTAAAGATAATTTATGCGCCCCTCCAGTTACCCAGAACAAGAAGTTAGCTCGATAAATTGGCAAGCATTTACACTTATTTTACCCTACTTATTCGAGTATAAAAAACGTATAGCACTCGCTATTGGTTGTTTAATATTAACGAAGATAGCCAGTGTTTATTTACCTTTTATCCTTAAAGATATTGTTGATACGTTAGATGCTAATAATTCAAATGAACAATCAGCTCTGATTATTGTACCGTTAGCTTTAGTTGCTGCTTATGGTTTAGTGCGGTTGTCGATTGTTGTTTTTGCAGAAATTAGAGATACGCTCTTTGGCCGAGTTACTGAACGGGCTATAAGACGCATAGGTTTAAAAGTTTTTCGTCACTTACATTCCCTTGATTTAGATTTTCACCTAAATAGGCAAACAGGTGGTTTATCTCGTGATATTGACCGCGGCACTTCGGGCATTAACTTTTTAATGCGCTTTATGGTTTTTAATATTGTACCGACCTTGCTTGAAATAGTGATGGTGGTAACGATTTTATTTGTAAAATACGGCATATGGTTTGCGGTAATTACGTTGTCCTCAATTATTACTTATATTGCTTATTCTGTTTTTGCTACTGAGCTACGCACTCGTTATATTCGTGCAGCCAATAAAGCTGATTCGTCAAGTAATACGCGTGCAATTGATAGTTTACTCAATTACGAAACCGTTAAGTACTTTACTAATGAAGAGTTTGAAGCACAAGCTTATGACCAACAGCTGTCAACGTGGGAACAAGCAAAAATTAAAAATCGTTTGTCGTTATTCGCTTTAAATGGTGGCCAAGCACTTATTATCGCTGTAGCGATGACCGCCATGTTAGCGCTTGCGGCTAATGAGGTTGTCGCAGGTGTTATGACCCTTGGGGATTTTGTTTTGATAAATGCCTTTATGATGCAGTTATTTATGCCGCTTAATTTTTTAGGTTTTGTTTATCGAGAGATTAAAGGATCACTAGCAAATATTGAAAATTTATTTGGTTTATTAGCTAAAGTGCCTAAGGTACAAGATGTTTCTGAGGCTGTAACGTTAAATTTGACAGCGCAGGGGGATAAGTCGATTAACCAAGCAAGCATTGCTTTTGATAATATCGCTTTTGCCTACAATGCAAAACGGCCGATTATTAAGGGAATTTCTTTTAACATTAACGCCGGTGAAAAAGTTGCAGTTGTTGGACAAAGTGGCTCAGGTAAATCAACCTTAGTAAAATTATTGTTTCGCTTTTATGATGTCGACTCAGGCGCTATTAAAATTAACCAACAAGATATTAGCCAAGTCAGCCAACATTCGCTACGTAGCCATATTGGTATTGTGCCGCAAGATACCGTACTTTTTAACGATTCGTTATTTAATAATGTGCAATATGGCTGTCCAACAGCCAGTGAAGGTGAAGTATTAAAAGCCATTGAACTCGCGCATTTATCTGAATTCATCACCAGTTTACCTGAGGGTTTAAAAACGGTGGTTGGAGAGCGGGGATTAAAACTTTCGGGTGGTGAAAAACAACGGGTTGCCATTGCTAGAACGATTCTAAAAAATCCACAAATATTGGTGTTTGACGAGGCGACATCCTCACTCGATAGTCAATCAGAACAAGCGATCTTAGCGGCAATAAATGAAGTCGCTAAAAGCAGAACAAGCCTTGTGATAGCGCATCGACTATCAACCATTGTGGATAGTGATAATATTATTGTGATGAGTCATGGTGAAATTGTAGAGCAGGGTAGCCATAAACAATTACTCGCTTTGCAAGGGCAATACGCTAAAATGTGGCAATTACAGCAGTCGGCTGATTAATAGCATACAGACGTAACGAGAAAAGCATGAATCAAATAAACGAATCATCAATCATTAGTGCCACCAAACAATGGCTTGATGAAATTATTATTGGTCTTAATTTTTGTCCGTTTGCAAAAAAAGAGTTTGTTAATAATACCATTAATTACCACCTATCAAATACCAGCCAAGTAAAACCTGCCTTACATGAATTCATTGAACAATGCCGGTATTTACAGAGCCATGATGAATTAGAAACGACGCTTATTGTTTATGATGGAGGTTTTCGAGGTTTTGACCGTTACCTCGACTTAGTTGATGGTGCGAATGATTTATTAGTGGAGTCAGGCTTTGAAGGCGTTTTTCAATTAGCTAGTATGCACCCTGAATATTGCTTTGATGATATTGATTATGATGATGCCAGTAATTTCACTAATCGCTCACCATATCCCCTTATTCATATCATACGAGAAGCCAGTATGGCACGCGTATTATCGGTATATAAAGAGCCTGAAAAAATCCCTGAAAATAATATTAAACTAGCACAAGAAAAAGGCAGTGATTATTTTAAAAAAATTCTTAATGCTATTCATGTAAATCATACGTCTTAGCTATGAGGAAAACCCTCAGGTCGAATAGCTGAAGAAGTTCCTAAGAAGTAATCTGCTTATTTTT
>JAWSUX010000351.1:0-2424 GCA_033852215.1 Colwellia sp.
TAATTGATGTTTTATTGCAAGACAAGGGTATTAGTATGTGCGAAACAATTTTTAATCGTTTCGATAAAAATCACTCTAACTCTATCTCTAAAGATGAGTTAAAAGAAATGGTCATAGAGTTAGCACTATAATTTTTTGTGGACAAATAAACAAAATAAAACTAACAATGAACTTTATTTGAAAACCATCTCAGCGTACACCTGCACACTGAGAATTCATTGATGAATAAAGTGATTATGCCCGTTAAAAAGCTAGCAAAAAATAACAGTTCTTATAGTAAAGCTGAAGAAATTGCTAATTCACTCAGCCATGGCTTAGGCGCATTATTAAGCTGCTTAGCACTTTTTCTGTTATTACAAAAAACCTCACCTACCAACTTAACGACTGATGAAAACGTGCGTTTTATCAGCTTTAGCGTTTTTGGTATAAGCTTAATCTTACTTTTTCTTACTTCAACCATTTATCACAGCGTAACAAACCCTAAGGCAAAAAAGCTTTTTAAGTTAATAGACCATTGCGCTATTTATTTGCTTATTGCGGGCACTTACACGCCATTATTAGCGATCACTTTATCGGGAATGTTAGGTTATGCCTTATTAGGCTTTATCTGGTTATTTGCTTTAGCAGGCATATTATTTAAAATAAAATTTGGTAACAAATATAAAAAGACATCACTAGCAACCTATCTAGGCATGGGCTTTATTTCATTCAGTATTTTAGGTGAGTTATACCAAGCACTTCCAATTGAAGCCATTCAGTTACTTGCCTTCGGCGGTTTAGTTTACTGTGTAGGGGTCTTCTTTTATGTGAAAAAAACAGTACCGTTCACCCATGCTATTTGGCACCTCTTTGTGCTAGCAGGCGCGGCATGCCATTTTTTGATGATTTACTGGTATATTTAGCAGCCATTTTCAGCACATGATCATCCGATCTGATTTATTGATAAAAAAAAAAGCCACTACTGATAAAGGTATTGGCTTTTTGTTTTGTACAGCAAGTTAAGCTAGAGTCAACTTTCTTCCGACAATTCAGCATTATCGTCCTGAGTATCTATTCTCTCCACTTCTACATTTGATACACGTTGTAAGCCTCGTGGTAATTTATTACCACGACGACCACGTTCACCTTGATAATGTTCAATATCACTTGCTTTCAAGGTAAGTTTACGCTTACCTGCATGTAAGGTAATTGAGGAGCCTAACGGTATTATCGATAATAAACTGACGTACTCTTCACGTGTTTTAGCTCTTGCTGCTGGAATATTAATAATTTTATTGCCTTTACCTTTGCTCAGTACTGGCAGATTTTTCACAGGAAAAACCAACATACGCCCTTCACTAGTAATGACTAAGCAGTTATCCGTATCAATATTATTAATAACTTGTGGTGACATCACTTTAGCTGCACTAGGTAAGCTAATTAACGCTTTACCATTTTTATTGCGTGATACCATATCACCAAAGGTGGAGACAAAACCGTAACCTGCATCGCTCACCAGTAAGAAGGCTTTGTCGTCATCTGCCATCATAGTATGAACAAACATTTCCCCTTGACTCAGGTTAAAACGCCCTGTTAACGGCTCTCCTTGACTACGCGCGGTTGGTAGGGTGTGTGCGTCCGTGGTGTAAGCACGTCCATCGGAGCCGATGAAGACGACAGGACGATTACTACGTCCTTTAGCCAAGCATAAAAAACCATCCCCTGCTTTATAACTTAACGCACTCGCATCAATATCATGACCTTTAGCACAACGAGCCCAGCCCTTATCTGAAACAACTACTGTTACCGACTCGCTAGGCACTAAATCTTTTTCAGTTAGCGCTTTAGACTCTGCTCGCTCTACTAATTTAGAGCGACGCTCGTCACCATATTCTTCAGCTGCCGCTAAAATCTCTTTCTTCATTAGTGTATTCATACGCACTTTTGAATTAAGAATTTTTTCTAAGTACTCTTGCTCAATCCGTAACTCATCTTGCTCAGCACGAATTTTGATTTCTTCAAGTTTAGCAAGTTGACGTAATTTTATTTCTAAAATGGAATGTGCTTGTGTTTCTGATAAAGAAAAACGTGACATCAACTCCGCTTTAGGATCATCATAACCACGAATAATCTCAATCACTTCATCAATATTTAGATAAGCAACCAATAGACCATCAAGAATATGTAAACGAGCTAATACTTTGTCTAAACGATACTGTAAGCGACGACGCACGGTTTCACGACGAAACTCTAACCATTCAGATAAAATAACTTGTAAGTTCTTAACCGCTGGTCGGTTGTCCAAACCTATCATGTTAATATTAACTCGATAGCTTTTTTCTAAATCGGTACTCGCAAACAAATGCTGCATTAATTGTTCAACATCAACGCGATTAGAACGAGGCACTACCACTAAACGCACGGGATTTTCATGATCTGATTCAT
>JAWSUX010000352.1:0-886 GCA_033852215.1 Colwellia sp.
TTAATCATTGGCGGTCTTGTTGGTTTTTTTGCAAAGCGTATTAGTTCACCTGCCAGCCAAGAACAACATAAACTCGCAGAGCAAGTCAGCAGTACTGAAGCAACACTTAGCCAATATAAACTTGATGTTGCCGATCATTTAACCAGTTCAGCACAATTGCTTGAACAAATGAACAATACGTGTCAAACCGCCATGAAACAAATGCAAGAAAGTACACTGCTCCTACAAAAAGCGACATCGGTAGAAACTGATGACATGCCTTTTTTCTCTGAAGAAACGCATGTACAACTCGCTGAAACAGCAAACCTAAGACACGTAAAACGCAATGATGGACAAGTAGAAGAAATAACTCAGCCGCCATTAGATTACTCAGAGGAAGCAAGTGGCTTGTTTGAAGACAAGAAACAAACTGTTACAACTAGCGACTAAACTTCCCTGAACTAACGCTATTTTAGGTAGTCTATTCTGGGTATACATAAAAACGGTTAATTTATATAACTCAGTTAACCGTTTATTCAGCTGTAATTTTCGGAGAATGACTACCTATGAAAAAAAATTCAATTAATACATCCAAATTATCTCTTGTGATTAATGCCGCCTTGCTTTCCTCAACTATGGCGCTAACAAGCTTACCTGTTTCTGCCGCCTTGCCAGATAATGTTGCAGGGCAAGTTATGCCTAGTCTTGCACCTATGCTTGTACATGCAACCCCTGCGGTAGTGAGCATAGCAGTTAAAGGCACGCAAAACGTTAAACAACAAAACGTACCTGAGGCGTTTAAATTTTTCTTTGGTAATAAAAACCAGAATCAAGCCCAGCAACGCCCCTTTCGAGGTTTAGGCTCAGGCGTCATTATTGATAGTGAGAAAGGTTATGTCGTCACTAA
>JAWSUX010000353.1:0-4614 GCA_033852215.1 Colwellia sp.
TCGGTTTCATAATCATGATTTTTGTTAACGCTGAGGTTATCAAACTCAGTTTTCATTATTAATTTCATTGTTTGAAACTCCTCTCTGCATTTGAAAAAAACTACAGTTAGTTAATGTTTTCTTGTTTGTATGATTCTCTTTTTTGATATTGATGATAATAACCTACCACAATAAAGAGTACGAGAATAAAGGGGAGGCTAGTGATCACAACCCAGTGCCAGCCAGCATTAAATAATACCCAACCAGCTAATAGCGATCCCGCGGCTTGAAAGCCAAATAAAACAAAGTCATTAGTCGCTTGTACTTTGTGACGCTCGCTGGCGTGATAACTTTGTGGTAATAAAGACGTACCCGCTAAAAATAAAAAGTTCCAACCAATACCCAATAAGATGAGTGCCCACCAATAATGCATAACTTCATGCCCTGACAGTGCGATAAAAGCGACTACAGCATAAATTAATGTCCCTATGAGCATAAGGCCTTTTAACTTTAGGTACTTTACTAACCAAGGGATAAATAATGATGGCAGATACATAGCGGCAATATGACTTTGAATAACCCATTTTGTTTCTTGTAAATTATGTCCGTGCATATGATGCATGCTAATAGGCGTCGCGGTCATTAAATAACTCATTAACGCAAAGCCAATTGTCGCCGTACAGATAGCAATCAAAAAAATGGGTTGCTTAACGATAACTTTTAACTCTCTTGCGCTACCCATTTCTTCGTCTTCATTTGCCGGTGGTTTTTTAAAAACGATCAGAATTAACATTGAGCAGAGAATAAAAGCGACAAGTAATAAAAAAGAGCCTGCATAACCGTGCGGTGAAGTAAGCCAGTCTTTTCCTACCAATGCAATTTCGGGTCCTAAAAAGGCAGCGAAAACACCGCTTAGCATTAATATAGATAATATTTTAGGTACGTCTTCATCATTTAAGCTACTTTCAATGGCAGCAAAACGTAACTGTTGAGTGAAGGCTCCGCCTATACCAATGAATAAACTAGCAAAACAAAACAGCTCAAATAGCGCGAGTTTTGCTGAAAATACCGCAATAATTGCCGCAATTAAAGAGCAACTTAATCCGGTATAAATAGCAAACTTTCGCCCTTTGTTTTTAGCTAATATTGCAGCAGGAATAGAGCCTGCAGCAACGCCTAAAATCATTAATGTAATGGGTAGCGTTGCTAATGAAGGATCGTTGGCTATTTTACTGGATAAAAGACCACCAATAAAAACAATAATAGGTGAAGATGACATGACTAACGGCTGTGAAATAAATAACAACCAAACATTTCTCGGTAAGGTAAATACTCGAGAAAGTACCAAGGCGATTATCAGTAATAACGCAAGAGTAATAAAGATATTCGTTAGCATATTTTTTCAGTCGCGAGTTTAATTTAGTTAAGCCCAATTTAGTTAAGCACTATTTGAGAGCCGCTTAAGTTGGCGTAAAATAATGTTGAAATTATTCTAACCAGATTCCAAGGCTAAAATAGCTTTTATATTAATCGCCTCGTTATAGCGGATCATACTTTCTTGTCGTTGTACTCTTGCTAATACTGCCATTCTATCAGCTAGTTCGTTGCCTTCTATATTGGCGTGACCCTTTACATGTCGAATAGTGATTTTAGTTTGTATGGCTTTATAAGTCGCATAGCATTGTTGTATTAGTGCTAAATTCTTAATTTCTTCGCCTTTACCACGGGTCCAACCTTTAGCTTGCCAACCTTTTGCCCATTTAGTAATAGCGTCGATAGAATACTTAGAGTCAGACAATATACAAATACTCTGCTGGTTATCTTTTTCGATAAAGTGTTGCGCTAATTGAAATGATGACAGTAAACCGTTTAACTCCGCGGTATTGTTTGTGCCGTTCGCAGCATATAAACCGTAGTATAGTGAAGTCACTTTACCTAATTCATATACCGCAATGCCAGTACCCGATTTACCGGGATTTGGTGAACAAGCACCATCACAGTATATTTCAACGTCACTGGGACTATTAGGGCTAACAGTCGCTGTTTTACTGGTGCTNNCCACTTTTTTTACTTAAAGAGCGTTGCATTAACGCCTTTGTATAGGTTGATGCAAACGCTTGCTCGGCAGCATTTTTTGATTCAAATCCCATGTATTGAGCATCACTTCGTCCTGCAGTGTGCTGTTGTACTTCTGGCCAAGTTGAAAATATACCCGTCTTGGCGCCTTTCCAGATAACGTAAAATTTTTTGCTCATGAAATGTCACTGACTCTGTTTTAAATAAAGGTGAAGTTAAATACGAGTAAACACTCGACATTTAAATCGAATTTAATTCAATAATAATAGTCATTATTATCATCAATATTTTATTGCTTAGCCAGAAAAAATTATGTATTCAGTAGGTTGTTTGAATAGTTAGTTTATACATAAAGTGTAAATAGTTAGCCTAAATAGTGACTTTAGCTATCCTCTTAGCTTAAAAAATTGTTAAAATTGTCACCTTATTTTTTATCACCTTTCATAGGATACCCATGGCTATTAATTGGTTCCCCGGCCACATGCATAAAGCGCAAAAAGAAATCAAAGAAATATTGCCACAAATTGATGTAGTTATTGAAGTGTGTGATGCGCGTTTACCTTTTAGCAGTGAAAACCCAATGATCACTGAGATACGGGGTGATAAACCACTGATTAAAATTTTAAATAAAAGTGATTTAGCGGATGCGAGTAAAACCAAAATTTGGCTTGAGTATTTTGAATCTCAGCATAATGTTAAGGCTATAGCGCTAACGACAGATAATCCGAGTGTAGCAAAAAACATTGCGAATTTAATTCGAAAATTGGTACCGAATAAAAACGAAGCGGGTAAGCAAATTAACGCGATGATAATGGGTATACCTAACGTTGGTAAATCAACATTAATTAATACTCTAGTAGGTAAAGTTAAAGCGAAAGTGGGTAATGAGCCTGCTGTTACCAAAGGGCAACAACGTATTCGTCTTGATGAAGGGGTATACCTTTTTGATACGCCGGGTATGTTATGGCCAAAAATTGCTAACGAAAATAGTGGTTACCGTTTAGCTGTTTCTGGTGCGGTAAAGGATACCGCTTTTGATCACGATGATATCGCTTATTTTGCGGCAGACTATTTGTTGAAAGCTTATCCTCAACGTGTAATGGAGCGTTATAAATTAACAGAGTTGCCTGAGCATGAAGAAAACCTTATTGAAGCTATTGGTCGTGTACGTAGTTGTGTGCGTAGTGGCGGTCATGTAGATTTGCATAAAGCGTCGGTAATACTTATTAATGAAATTCGTGACAAAACCTTAGGTGCTATAACCTTTGAGATGCCTGATATTATTGATAGTGAAAATGCTCATTTTGCTGAATTAGAAGAAAAGCGCATTGCTGCACGTGAAGCGAAAAAATCAGCTCGTGGCCGTGGTAGAAAAAATAAAAGGTGATTCTTAAAGGCTAATATTTAAAGATAATATTTTAAAGGTAATGTTTTAAAGGTAATAATAATGACCATAGAAAATGAAGAATCAAATGAGTTAACATTGGATAATTTAGCAAATGAAAGTTTAACAACAAGTGACTTTATTTTGCACCAGCAACTTAAGCAAGACACTATTGAATTAGCGGACTTGCCTTTATGTAAATTATTATTATGCAATGACAGTGCTTACCCTTGGTTTATTTTAGTGCCCCAAGTTGCCGGTATTAGCGAAATTTATCAGCTTGATTGGCAACAGCAACAGCAATTGTTGAATGAATCAAGCTTGCTTAGTGAATTGTTAATGCAAGTTTTTGCTGGCGATAAAATGAATGTTGCAGCGTTGGGTAATGTGGTTGAACAATTACATCTTCATCATGTAGTACGTTTTAAAACTGATGCCCAATGGCCAAAACCTGTTTGGGGACAGCAGGCGTTGACCCCATATACCGATGACGAACTTAGCTCATTGAAAGCGAAGTTAATACCAACATTAACGTCCATTTTTATTTAAACCATTGCTAAATTAATTAAACTTTCCTAGAACGGGATAACTTAGTTAGTCAACTTGGTACTGCATACTTGTAGCTAAGGCTTTAGCCCGCCATACTTACGTTAATACCTAACTGTTGTATGAGCAAGTAGTGACTAACAAATTAAGCCAAGCTCAAGTAGCCACTCAAACAAGTAATCACCACACAAGTCAACGTACTGAAGAAAGGCAGCTAAAACACTTTTATATTGCGCAAGAGCAATCGATTTATCTTTTGAGTCATAAAGATGCGACAAAATTAAAAAAGTGGGTTGAGCTGTGTAAGCAACAATTGAAACAATTAGGTTATAGCGACGTTGAACTGTTGGGTAAAGGTGCTTATGGTTTTGTATTTTCAGCCTTTAGCAAGCAGGATAAAAACCAACAGGCGGTGGTTTTTAAATTCTCTCGACTTAATTTACCCCAACATGTGCAAGATAGGTTAGGCGAGGAAGCTGATATTCAAGGTCAGTTAAAACATGTCCAAATACCACTAGTTATTGATTATCAGAAAATAAAACGTCAGTCTATATTACAAATGAGTCGAGCACCGGGTATCGACTTAGAGCAATTCTCTTTAAAAACGGGACCGCTTGCGCCAGAGTTAA
>JAWSUX010000353.1:4644-4794 GCA_033852215.1 Colwellia sp.
AAAACACAGGTAAAGTACAGCTAATTGATTGGGGCTCCTCGGTTACGGCTCAAATTGATATTAACAAGCAAAGTACCAATACCAATATCATGGAGTTGATGAGTAGTGACTTACAACATACTAATGCAAGGTTAGGTGATGTTTACTTTA
>JAWSUX010000038.1:0-17980 GCA_033852215.1 Colwellia sp.
AGAATTGAGTTTATTAAAGGCAAGCTGCAGCAATCTGGACTAAAAACGCTAATATTGGGTATTAGCGGCGGTGATGACTCATCCACTTGCGGTCGATTGGCACAACTTGCTATTAACCAATTAAATGAAAAATTTCCTAACGAAGCAACATCATATCAATTTATTGCCGTGCGTTTACCTTATGGCGTGCAAGCTGATGAAGATGATGCACAACAAGCGATCAACTTTATTCAACCGAATCACAGCGTAACAACAAATATTTTATCTGGCACCGAAGGTATTCATCAGGAAGTTGTACAGGCGATAAGTAATAACAATTTACTTAATGCGACAGCATCTCAAATAGACTTTTCTAAAGGGAATGTAAAAGCAAGAACACGTATGATTGCTCAGTACCATATTGCTGGTATCCTTGGCGGCTTAGTACTCGGTACAGATCATAGTGCTGAAAATATCACTGGTTTTTTCACTAAATGGGGTGATGGTGCCTGTGATTTAGCGCCCTTATTTGGTTTATCAAAACGACAAGTGAGAGCGTTAGCTAAAACCTTAGGTGCTCCAAGTATTCTTGTCGATAAAGCCCCTACCGCAGACCTAGAGTGTTTAGAACCGGGGAAAACTGATGAAGATGCCTTAGGTATTAGTTACCATGAGTTAGACGACTTTCTTGAAGGGAAAGCAGTTACGCCTAAAGTAAATGAGCACATTATAAACATTTATAAAAAAACACAACATAAAAGACAAGCAATACCAACTATTTACGATGAATAGTTAACCAACGCCATCAGTTTAATAGCAAGTTCCATTTTTATTAACTATAACTATTTGTTAGGACAACAAATAAAAATGGATTTTTTATGCTTAATGTCAATATTAGAATCAACACCAGAAAATTAGTCAAACCACAATCTTCTTTCATGTTTTATAACCTAAAAAAACAAGGAGGATTTACACTACTCGAATTAATGGCAAGTATCGCTATTGTTGCCATATTAACCGCTATCACCCTACCCAACCTCAATAATTTCGTCGTGCAAATGCGTGTCAACGATGAAATATCAATACTCAAACGTTTATTGCTTACAACTCGAAATGCGGCTATTAATAGTGGCGAACGAGCAATTATGTGTCCTCTAACGTCAGGTGGTAAATGCACCACAGACTGGCATAAAGAGATCAGCGTCTTTATTGATAATAACAATAATAAAACATTTGATGCCGCTAATAATGAAATACTGCTAGTCACAAAGTCAGCAATAAAGCTTGGAGATCAGCTAATCTATGGCAAAGGGCGCGTTAAGGTTGCTTACCAACCATCAGGACATTTAACCGGCTTAAGCAATGGGACTTTTCGTTATTGCCCCCTTGCTTATGATGATAAATCAAGGGGTATTGTAATTGCTCGCTCTGGTCGGTTTTACGCAAGTACTGATATAGATAATGATGGCAAAGATGAAACCCGTATGAATAAAGAAATCACATGTAATTAATGGACGTTAAATTGAGTACGTATAAAGCGTACTTACTCGTATTTTTGTAAAAAAGCTTACTAGCGTGATCCAATGGAAAATGCTATAAATAGTACTATAAGTAGTATTATTTAGGTCATTAAACATGGAACAATTTAATAATCAGTCAAATCACGTTAAGCACGCTTCTAAAATTTCTAAAGGTTTTACTATAGTCGAACTTATGGTCACTATTGCTGTTGCTGGAATTATATCGACTATAGCTTTGCCAAGTTTAAATGACTTTTTAGTAAGAATGCGCGTTGACAACGAAGTTATTGAAATACAAAGGTTATTATTAACTGCGCGTAATAGTGCAATTAATAGTGGGCTGAACACCTCAGTATGTCCTTTAGTGGCTGATGATTGCCAAATCACGAATAATTGGAATGGAAGAATAGGTGTGGTTCAAATAGATCCGATTGGTGGTAATGTACTAATTAAAGAAAAATCTGCAATTACTACTGCTGGTGATCAACTACTATTTGCCTTTAATAGTGTTACTTATAATCCAGCAGGTCAATTAGGTTTTTTCAACGGCAACGCTAGTACATTCAGTTATTGCCCACGAGGAAACTCTGATTATTCTCGTGGTGTTGTCGTAGCTATATCTGGTCGCAGCTCGCTTAGTACCGATGTTAATGGCGATGGCAAAGATCAAGATAGATTAGGTGCTAATATTAGTGCTAACTGCCCACCATAGCTAATACGGATAAACTAGCCCACTCTGAACTTTAGATAAATTCCGTTTAATAATAAACCTACTAAAATAGTAGGTTTATTTATTTTAAACTTAGCAGAGTTATTTAAAGTATATCAATACAGCTTTATCTTAGTTACTCTATTTGATATTACTTTTTAATTAATAGAATAACTACCGCGGTGTTTGGCTATCTAATAAACGCGCTTTACCACTTTGAAAGGTATCATCTTCAAGGACACATTCAAACGCTTGATAAATTTTAATTCGCTGTATAGATTGCTGTGGTAGTACCTTTTTACCAACAATATTATCTTTTAATTTTTTTAGCTGTTTCTGTTGAATATACCAAAGACTAATAATTTCATTACCCCCAACCAATAGCACATGACACTTAGCTGAAACTTTACTATTATTGTGATTATCGACAGCAGCCAAAGCCATTTGACTATGCATTAACGGTAATACTAAACTAACAACCATAGACAATAATTTCAACTTGCCCTTTTTTAAAAAATTAAATCTACACTTAAGTCTAAATAAACGTCTCATTTTATTGCTCCCAACAAATAGTTCCTGGTACACCCAGCGATAGTCTTTGTCCAGTATCAGTAATTCCCATTGTAATACAATTATTATCATTTACTGCTTGGATACCTTGCGCTGTAGCAGTTAATGTAAAAGTATTACCCGCACCATTAATTACCGAGGTAATTATATAATTTCCAGTTTCAGTTTCAAAACTTGCATTTAGACCGAGGCCAAGTTGGCTCAAAGTAGCCGTATAACTATTAGTATCAACAAAAAACTGTTCTTGTAAGTTTGCTATCCGAACTAATTCTCGTAAAGCTTCTGCACGGTTTGTTCGAGTTACATAGTCAACATAAGATGGATAAGCAATCGTTGCTAATATGCCAACAATAGCGACAGCAATCATCACTTCAATTAAAGTAAAACCAAAAGTTTTTTTGACTGTATTTTTATTGTTATTTGTTGCACTTATACTTTGTTGAATTTCACGCTTTGTCTTCATAATGAGTTTATTCGCTCTTATTAAATTATTCATTTACTGTTAAAGAAATTCTTTTCGTATTTGTGACTGGGTCTGTATCTATTTCCTCATGCTCAACAATAATTGAAGAGTCTGGAGGAGTAGTGGGATCATTATCATGGTCAATAACAACAAATGTAGGTTTATCTGGGGGACCATTGCTAACATGTTTGATATGATCATCTTTATTTAATCCGTCATCATTATCTTCCGTTAACCAATTATATTTGTTAATCCCTAAAGCTAAATCTACAGCGTAAAGCCAACCTCCACCACTACTTATTGTACAAGTATTTGAGTTACTAGTAAGATCGGGGGGAGTAAAAGTACCAAAATAAACAGTTCCATGAATGACTAATGACGAAGCAAGACTTTTTTCACCGTCTTCTTCTTCAAGTCTGAAATACCAACCTGACTTCAAACTAACCTCTAACGATTTATTTTCAAAAGGAATACCTGTTAGACCTTTGAAAGGTTGATCCGTGTAGTCAAACAAATCATTCAATGTTTTTGCAGTGGGCGTTACTGGGGTCGAGGTAGAGGTAAACTTTTGGGTTTCGATATTGATATCTTTAATCATATAAAACACATCATCGGTATCTGTACCTAAAGGATTAGATTCGTCACCACTACCAAGTAATATTGCATCATAGGGGATTTTTTGTTTAACAATAATAGCATCATTGTTAATATCCTTTTCTCCTGAATCAAAAGTTTCAGTAATAAAAGCACGCACAATAGATGGCTCATTAAAAAAGCGTATATCACCACTATTGGTCGTATCATCATTAAACTTGGCTAATTTGAACATTGAGAACTCGCTTTCATTGTAGCCAGGCATATCAACACGCCAAACATTTCCCCCTGTATCACCAAAATATAATCGATCAGTCATACCGTTACCAGTACTATCTAAAGTGCCTATAGTAGAGGGAATACTATCAGTAAATTGTGTCGAGGTGGTACTCCATAAAAAGTCACCCGTCTCAGCATCAACCATATAAACGCCCTTACCTACAGTATCATCCGTAGCTATACCAGAGTTATCCTTATTAATATCATAACCGCCACCAAAAATAAGTGTTGGTCTGGCTGTGTTACCCGAGGCATTTAATTTAGAATAAGTGACTTTAGGTTGTGACCAGGTTTGTCCTAAATCAGCAAAATCTCCTGTTCCCCCTTTTATTTTCCACATTCGTTTTGGGTTATTAGGCTGTGTTAGGTTTAAGGCATAATAAGAATTTCCTCCTCGGCGTAAACCGAAGAAAATCCATACTTCATCACCATCGCCAATATCAACAATACCATTACCATTCTTATCGATGATATGGGAAGTTATACGGCCATCAATACCATAAATTTTCCTTGTATTAGCAAAGTTTTCCCTTAATGGCTTAAAATTAGAAAACAACTCTTTTGGCATAAAGGCCCAAGTTTCGGTTACCTTGCCTGTTGTCGATTCTGGATCCTCATCTTTAAATAAATGGAAAGCACCTTGGTTAGTGCCAACAGCAATATAAATATTATTATTACCATAATTAATTACGACGGGTTTAGAGTGTAATGGATCACCAAAAACATCGGGCCGCATATAAGGAATAACATCTCCAGTAACCCAATCAAAGGGTTTCTCATTATCAACATTAATGCCCATAGCCCAATCTAAATGATCATCAATAACAGCATCATCATCAACAACATCTAACTTGGCAGCCAGAGCAGTACTCGAACCAAAAGCGTTAGCACTAACAGCATTTGCTCGGGTTAATAAAGCTAAAGCACCATTTACGCCTAAATCACTATAAATAGTACGTTTGCTAGCTAAGCCTTGCAGCATAGCCGATACGCCCCCTTTGCTCACTATATTACCATCTACGTCTGATGACCAGTAACTTGTCACTTCTTCGCTAAAACCGCCCTTAGCAGTAATGGCGGCTTTACCTGCCTTTCCTACTTGACCATTCGCATTAACCTTATATTTTTTTACATTCCCTTCCCATCGAGGACCTATAGAAGGTTGAAACATAGCATAATAAACATAATCAAGCGTTTGTGTACGATCATCACTGTTTGCAGCGACAGAAGCAGAAGTCAAGGTGTCATTACTTGGTTCTAAATTTTCCAAAACTTTGGTTAGCTGCTCGGTTAATGAAGCGGTATCGCCAGCATAAAAATATTTACCGCCGCCACGTTTTGCTGCTTCAACTAATAACTTCTCTGCAGGTGACGGGGTATTTCCGGGTTTACCTACATCAGAACCAAAACCGATAGTAAATAATTGTGCGGTTTGCTTACCATCAAGTGAGCTATTTAAATCATTTTCAAACATCCACCCTGCTAATGCAGGTAACATACTATTGCTATAAGCACTGCCCATAGCAGGCTGACCTGATTCGGGCATAGCCCTTATTTTAGTATCCGCATTTGTATCATAAGTTGGCTCGCCATCGGTAATCATAATGACATGAACTCTATCGGCACAGGCACTAAAAGGCGTCTGATAAACCTTGCTCACTTCAATACTTGTATCTCTTTTTGGCGTAACATTATTATCATCACCAAAATAAACCCCTTTACCAGCAAAATAACGTGAGGCTTCATATAAGGTTTCACATAAAGGGGTCCATGTGTAAGCGGTTATATCATCATCAATAATATCGACTAATGTAGCACGTGAGGCTAAAGTAGACTCTTTAATGCCATGAACGATACGCCCACCGTTTTTAGTGTTTCCAGGATTATAATTAAACACCTGCAAGCCAAAGTCGACATAAGGTGAAGAGTAAATGAGGTTAATTACACTTTCTTTCGCAATGTCTAACCTTGATTTGAGTTCATTATTAATGATACTGCTTTGATGCCAACGTAAATAATTATCAGTATATAAAGTAACTAAAGGGCCAGACCAAGAAACATTAGAATCTGTAGCACTGGCTGCATGATATACAGGCGAGCCTTTATTACCTTTACCGTCAACAGGGTAACCATCTGAAAGTGTGCTGACACTACCATTACTTTTTTTAACACCTGCATTTTTATCATTTAATGCTATAACATCATCTTGACAATCAACAACGTTAATATTGCCGCCATTATTATCTGGTATTTCTTGCCAACTTCCAGAGTTACCTTTAAAGCTATATTCTCGTAGATGGCCGGTATAAAACCCAACTTTATCTAAAATTTCGCGTGCTGTTTGACAGCTATTTATATCATCTAAAAATCGTCTTGACTCATTTGGACTGTCGGGAGTAGGCATAGCAACACCGTCAACGCCTCCTTTAGTAAAGTAAACAAACGTCTCAGAAAGAGAGTTTAAAGCACCAATTGCTGGGTAATCCTCACTAGGATTATAGGATGCTTTTACACTTTCATTCTTCCCCATACTGCCCGAATTATCAAAAATTATTAAGACTTGTGGCCTTCCTTTAGAATTTTTAATACCGTCACTGATATAAAGTTCAATATCCTCAGCCAAACTTACCGAAGACAGCAATAATAAAAAGCTTATCGTGAAACTAATAGCAAGACCGAGACTAGTTTTCATTAAATAATTGGATTTCACTAAGGTTTTCATTTTAAACTCCTAATAAGTAATATGGCTGCTATAAAAATATTTAAATCAACTTTCAACGAAGTCATATCAACCTTATTTTTTTTAATTGCTGTTTAATATTAAAATTCACAACGACTATTGCTGCACCCCTATGAGCTTCTGTGATATACCAGAGCTCACCCGAACATTACTATTTCCATTTCGACCATAATTACGAGTCACCTGTATTATCAGAGTATTACACTCAATAAGATTTGCTTCAGAAGCTTCATCAGCATCACTATGAGGGCAAGCAAGATCCAATAAATACCGATTATTTGCTACTACCACACTAGCAACGGCATCTGTACTTGGCATTGCAGGTAAAGCATCAGCAATTGGAAAGTTATCCCCCTGTAAAGGCTGAGAAAATCCATTTTGCCTCTGCGTTAAAATAACTTCATCTACCGCACTTATTGCATCTTGCATAGCGATCACTTTTTGTTCACTTGCCCCTGACATTTTCATATCTGTAGTACTATTTTGCATTAATGCGGCAGCAACTGCGGTTAACGCGACAAGAAAAACCAAAGCAACAATTAACACAACACCACGCTGCCCCGCTTTATCAGTTATAAATGTCATCTTTTTTATTTGTCTCATCACGATTACCTTATCTTATATAACTAGAGTACTCTCTCTAAATATTTATTTCTACCAACTATCACCAAGCATCTTCAGCTGTATTATACAAATATACCGTTGAGGTAAATAATAATCGTCGAAAATTATCATTTACCGTGAAAGGTAAGTTACCTAATTGATAAGTACTGGTATTGGTATAATTGTTATCTGGTCTGATACTACGCGCCAATACATAAATTTTTACCGCAAGTATATTTCCCGCATCCCATAATGCCTCATTCATACCACCAACGCCTAAAACTGGATTGGCGGAAACAAAAGTATTAACACTACCTGAACCATTAGTATCAATGCCATACATAAAACGAATCATTTCAATACCGTCAATAATCGGTGCGAATACCATCGTAGTGGTTAACTGTCCTTGCATTAATACAGGCACAGGGTTTGCTCCCTGAAAATTATTGCTTACGTAGTACACATGATGTTGGTATTGCCATACGCGACTATTATCAATAGCAGGTACAGCTCCTGCAGGGAAAATTGTACCATTATTTAAATTAGCCACTAAAAAAAAATTATTTCCGACGGTATTAACTACGGGGACCGGAACAGGTGGAACACCAGCCAGTATTTGTAAAGGACGAGCAATTACTCGTTTTAATTGCAAGATATCCGAGCCTAAATTAGCATTATTAAAGCACCCCATAGGGTTGGGATTAGTAACGGTTTGTCCCCAAAGGGTACGAAAATTACTAACTACATTAGGTAAAGGGAAAGTACCGTTATTTAAACCACCGCCGACACATTCATTTAATGGTGCCGCTGGCACAGGGTTTATCTGTTGAGAAGTAATAGGACCAGCATAATCCCCCCAATAATTTTGTTTCATTAAATCATCAGTTAATACACTAATAGCAAAACGGCCATTTTCTTGCAACTCACCATAACTTGAGGTTTCAGCCGTTGTAGTGCGCATACCAACAAAAATAGCCATCACACCAGCAAAAAGTACTAAACCAACGGATAATGAAATCATCAACTCTACTAAAGTAAAGCCCTTTGCTGATAACTTATATTTTTTACTTTGATTCATCATAACTTCGCTTTAATTTCATTTATCTAATTCATTTAACACCAACAATAAATTATTGGTATTAAATAACAAAAACACGTACAACCACCTGACGACGCCTTGTTCCGACGGTTCCACAATTTGCAACAATAGCATTATCAGTCATATCTTCCCTACCTTGCCAACTAACCGCTACTGTAACAGTATTTGCAGCAACGCTAATACAACCAGTAGCACCGATTAAGCCGCCAGAATTATTACCCGTAATCGTGACATCCCCGCCCATAAGTGCTCGTTCCCATTCAAATTGATCGTTTGCTAACATTTGTCCTATATTACATACTGCTGTATTAAGTAAACAGCGCTCTGCTGGCTCAGGGTAGTTATCACCACCATAATCTGTAGCAGCATAAGTAGCCAAAAATGCAGGGATATTAGCAATAGCAGGAGGAGGAGGAGGAGGAGGAGTACTAGCACGTATTCTAGAAATCATATCTTCAGCTAAACTTGAGGCAAGTGAACGTTGCATAGCATCAAAACTAGCTTTTTTAGCGGTCGCCTGCATAGCAACAGCACCAAGAATGCCAGTGACAATAATAACTAACGCAATGAGTATCTCAATAAAGGTCATGCCATTTTGCTGCTGCCTTTTTCTAACAAAAGCAATGTTTTTACTAATATTAGTCATCTGTCACGCTCCTAAAATGTAATCATTACATTAATAAGTTGTTAACAGCCTATTAACAAGTAACAGCTGTTTTTTTTATAATAAAACGGAAATATAATAAAACGGAAGAAGTAAGGTACTGAAAAAAATAAGTTAGTGCAAGTACTAAGGAAGAAATAGAATACAACAGAGGTCGCATAGAAAAAAGACTAAATTCTATGGTAGATATATAGATATTAAAATAAAAAAAGTTAAGTAACCGCATAGCTCACCCCTACTGCATTCCTTTGATATTCCTTAGTACTTACCAATCGAGCTAAGGAAACTTGGTGTTTACCTGGTAATAAAAACAAACTCAATAAAAGTTATTTACTGGCTCACTTTTAATACTTCCCGATAAATCACTTTTGGGTAGTATTACTTAGTTTTTAATGCGTTAATAAAAAAATTCAGTTAAATTTAATTAAGTTAAGTTAAGTTAATAAAAAATACTCGCACAACAGCTACTACCCATAGGTAGTTATTATAAAAACGCTATTTTACAATAACTACTGAAAAACTGTATATTAAAACTCTATTCAAATGTATTTATTAGAGCCGAGCTCTAAAATAGAAAATATCTAAAATAAATACATTTGAGCGCTATTAACATCCTTTATAGCTTATTTAAGCCTAGCGCAATTCTGCGGGTACTGCAAATACAATACTTTCTTTTCTACCTGGGTATTCTATAACCTCATGGCCGCCATAGTTTTTTAATGACTCTACAACTTGTTTTACTAGTATTGCTGGGGCAGNNCTCCTGCGGTAACACCTACCTTATTAATACCTTTAAGCCAGCTGAGTTCTATATCGTCAGCAGTATCTATTAAATATGAGGTAGTTCCTATTTTTTCTGATACTTCTCTTAATCTATTTGAATTAGAGCTGTTTTTTGCACCAACTACCAATAATAATTCTACTTGGTTAGCAATCGCACGCACAGCATCTTGACGGTTTTGAGTCGCGTAACAAATATCATCTTTACGTGGTCCTTCTATTAAAGGAAACTTTGCTTGTAGGGCATCAATAACATCCGAGGTATCATCGACAGATAATGTTGTTTGACTGCAAAAGTAGAGTTTGGCTGGATTTTTAACGGTTAACTTGGCCACATCATCAGCCGACTCAACTAAATAAATACCTGCTTCATCACTATCATACTGCCCCATAGTCCCTTCCACTTCAGGGTGGCCAGCATGGCCAATGAGTACACACTCAATGTTTTTTCGACTAACTCGGGAAACTTCCATATGCACTTTAGTGACTAATGGGCAAGTTGCGTCGAAAACTTTTAGTGCTCTGTTTTTTGCTTCTTGACGTACTGCTTTAGAAACCCCATGAGCACTAAAAATTACAGTGCTATCATCAGGTACTTCTTCTAGCTCATCGACAAAAATAGCACCTCTGTTTTTCAAGCCATCAACGACAAATTTATTATGCACTACCTCATGACGAACATAGATAGGCGCACCAAAAAGATCTAAAGCGCGATCAACTATGCTAATGGCTCGATCAACACCAGCACAAAAACCACGAGGATTTGCTAAAATTATTTCCATAATGTTCTCATTGTAGAATGGCTAGCTAAGGTAAAATGCACGGCTAACGCTGAAACTATAATATTTCAACCACGTCAATAACAAACGTAACAACTTGCCCTGCTAAAGGGTGATTGAAATCAACGGTTACCGAATTACCAGAAACCGCTTTAATCATACCGGGCAATTCACCACCTGGTTGAGTAAAAGTTATAATATTGCCAACTTCAGCTGGAATATCATTACTAAACTGGTCAATATCCATGTAATGAATATTGTCAGGGTTTGATTCACCAAAAGCATCAACAGCGGGTAAAGTAAACTCTTTAGACTCTCCTGTTTTTAAACCCAGAAGGTTCGCTTCAAAAGCAGGAGATATGCTGCTATCACCCATAATAATTTTAGCGGGTTTATTATTGACTTTAGTACTGTCTGCGGCAGAGCCATCACTAAGTTTCATGGTGACATGCACTAAAATACTAGAGTTTGATGTTATTGTTTGTTCACTTGTTGTCGTCATAATTAATCTCTGTAGGCATTTTTTAGTTGCCTTAAATTTATTCTTTATTAGTACTCGTTTGAGTATTCGTTTGATCATTCGGCTGCGTGAAAGACTCTAGAATCATCAAGGCTGCACCAATAAATATCATCGAGTCTGCTATATTAAAGGCAGCAAAATGATAACCAGCCCAATGAAAGTCTAAGAAGTCGATAACATAACCGAATAAGACTCGATCAATTAAGTTACCCAAAGCACCACTTAACATCAGTGAGAAAGCAATACTTAGTAGCTTTTGACTTTTCGGTGTTTTTGCCATCCAGACAATAAAAACAATACTGGCAATAGAAGCAATAGCAGTAAAAAACCAACGTTGCCAGCCACCTTGGTCTGCTAAAAAACTAAATGCAGCACCGGGGTTATGCACATAAGTTAGGTTAAAAAAAGGTAATACTGATAGTGTTTCTCGATAATCAAAACTGCTAGCTACCCAATATTTAGTTACTTGGTCAACTATCAAACAAAGCAGCGTTAACCAAAGCCAACGCAAACCTGTTTCGCTAAATAATTTTTTTTTTAAAACATTAGGCATATTTTCTTTGCTCACCATCGCCGTCAACGTTAGTAATACAACGACCACATAGTGTTGGGTGAGTTTCGCTTTCACCAATATCGGTAGTTACATGCCAACAGCGCTCACATTTAGTACCTTCTGCCGGAGCAATGCTTAACCACAAACCTTCAACATCTGTAGTTGTTGCATCACTAGGTGCTTGGTTAGCCTCTGTAATTACTTCAATAACTGCTTTTGAAGTAATCAAAACAAAACGTAGTTCATCGTCAAGTTTTGCTAAGGTGTTAGCTAAATCAGCAGTGACATATAAAGTCACTTGTGCTTCTAACGCTTTGCCAACCACTTTATCTTTACGAGCAAGTTCTAAAGCACGGTTAACTTCGCCACGCACGGCTAATAACTGTAGCCAGTAGTCGTTTCCTAATGTTGCACTTTCAGGCATAGTCGCTAAACCATCAAACCAAACACCGGTGAAGACAAATTCATCACGCTCACCAGTTTTTGGTGTTGGCAATGCCTGCCAAATTTCTTGTGCGGTAAAAGATAAAATAGGCGCCATCCACGCTGTCATTGCTTCAGCAATTAGGTACATAGCGGTTTGACAAGAGCGACGTGCGTTGGAGTCAGATTTTGCTGTATATTGTCTGTCTTTAATAATATCTAAGTAGAAACCACCCAATTCGTTAGTACAGAAGTTCATTAACTTATGCACTACTACATGAAATTCATATTCATCATAAGCGTTAATAATTTCTTCTTGTAAACGTGCCGCTTTGTCAACTACCCAACGATCTAAAGCAACCATATCGTCAAAAGCAACGGTATGCTGTGCTGGTTCAAAACCATTTAAATTAGACAATAAAAAACGTGAAGTATTACGTATACGACGGTAAGCATCAGCTTGGCGTTTAAATATTTCATCTGACACGGTAATTTCTTGCGTATAGTTAACCGACGCAGTCCATAAGCGTAAAATATCAGCGCCTAAGTTATTGGTAATACTTGATGGTGTAACCACATTGCCTAATGACTTAGACATTTTGTGACCTTTAACATCAACAGTAAAACCATGAGTAAGTACTTGCTTATATGGTGCTTTACCATTCATGGCAACTGATGAGATCATTGATGACATAAACCAACCACGATGTTGGTCAGAGCCTTCAAGATATAAATCGGCAATGCCGTCAAACTCTTCACGCGCATTGATAACTGATTCATGCGTAGTACCTGAGTCAAACCAGACATCTAAGGTATCAGGCACTTTAATGTACTCTTTCGCATCATCACCAATAAGTTCACTTGGCTCTAGATCAAACCACGCTTGAATACCTTCTTTTTCAACGCGTTTGGCTACTGCTTCAATCAGCTCAATGCTACGTGGATGCAAGGCACCGCTATCTTGATGAATAAATAATGCCATAGGAACACCCCACGTACGTTGACGTGAAATACACCAATCAGGACGACCTTCAACCATAGATTCAATACGACGTTGACCCCAGTCAGGGATCCACTGTGTTTTTTCAATTTCGTTTAATGAATCTTGACGTAAACCTTTTTTGTCCATACTAATAAACCACTGCGGCGTAGCACGGAAAATCAGTGGTGTTTTATGGCGCCAGCAATGCGGATAAGAATGTTCGAGGGCGTGATGATGTACTAAAGCACCTTTCTCTTTTAACAATTCAACAACACTGGCATTGGCTTTAAATACGTGTTGTCCCGCTAGCAAGGGGGTATCTTCAAGGTATACGCCGTTAGCACCAACAGGGTTAGCAATTTCTAAATCATATAGTTTGCCAACGACAAAATCTTCTACACCATGACCTGGTGCAGTATGTACACAACCAGTACCTGAATCAGTCGTTACATGGTCACCTAAAATAACCGGCACGGTAAAGTCATAAAATGGATGCTGACATGTTACCAATTCTAAATCCTGACCTTTACAAAAACCTAAAGCATGGTATTTATCGAAGCCGAAGCGGTCCATACATGAAGTAACAAGGTCAGACGCTATGATTAAACGTTGTTTTTTACCTTCCTGTTCACATTGAACCAAGGTGTATTCAACATCAGCATGCATTGCTATCGCACGGTTAGCAGGAAGAGTCCAAGGTGTAGTTGTCCAAATTACGGCTCCGATCTCACCTTCGCCTTTATGGCCTTCTGGGTGAGAAAATTTATCGGCAACGGTTTCATCGGTTATGGTAAATTTCACATCAATAGCGGGCGATTGTTTGTCTTTATATTCCACTTCAGCTTCAGCCAAAGACGAGCCACAATCTGTACACCAATGCACAGGTTTAAAACCTTGATGCAAATGACCATTTTCAGCAATTTTACCTAACGAACGGATAATATTGGCTTCAGTACCAAAATCCATAGTTAAGTAAGGATTTTCCCAGTCAGCGAAAATACCCAAACGTTTGAAATCTTCACGTTGACCATTAACTTGTTTAGCCGCATATTCACGACATTTTTGACGAAAATCGCTAGCGCTGATCTTATGACCTGGCTTGCCTACTTTTTTCTCAACCATTAATTCAATTGGTAAACCGTGACAATCCCAACCGGGTACAAAAGGAGAGTTGAAATCAGATAAGTTTTTTGATTTAACAATAATGTCTTTTAATATTTTATTTACTGCATGGCCAAGGTGGATATTACCATTGGCGTAAGGAGGGCCATCATGCAAGATAAATGATTTTTTACCTTTTTTCGCGGTACGAATTTTACCGTACAAGTCTTTCGCTGCCCATTCTTTGAGCATATTAGGTTCACGATTAGCCATATTACCTTTCATGGCAAAAGAAGTGGCTGGCAAGTTTAAGGTTTGTTTGTAATCACTCATTTAAATCATTATCCGTTTATTGGGTTGTTCGGGGATAATACCAAACGGATTAATTTATTGGTCAGCTTAGAGCTCAATAACTTAGTCCGCTTGGTATAAATCCCCTCCTACAATTAATTCTTTTTTATACCTGCTAAGGTAGTTTTCGCTTGTTCGCTGTCTTTACTAATTTGTTCTGTTAACGCTGCTAAACTGTCAAACTTCATCACTTCACGCAGTTTTTTCTTAATGATAACTTCAATACATTGACCGTATAAATTCTCATTAAAGTCGAATAAGTGCACTTCTAACTGCTGCCTAATACCTGAAACGGTAGGTCGTGCGCCAATATTAGCAACGCCATCAAACAGACCAAACTCGGTATTAATTTTTACCGCGAAAACTCCTGTTAAAGGTGATTTTCGTCGTTTCAATAAAACATTGGCAGTCGGGAAGCCCAATTGCCTGCCACGTTTATCACCATGAAAAACTCGACCTATAATTGAGTATTCACGGCCTAACATATTTTTAACATCATCAAGTTTATCGTGTTGAAGCGCTTGACGAATTGCCGTTGAGCTAACTCGACAGTCTGACATTTTATAACTTTGGGTGTCCGAAACATTAAACCCGTATTGCTGGCCTGCTTCTTTTAACATGGTAAAATTACCAACGCGATTTTTACCAAAATGAAAATCATCACCAATAATTAAATGCTTGATGCCTAGCTTGTTAACCAATAAGTGTTCAATAAAAGCCTCTGCACTTATGTTTGCAAATTTATGGGTAAAATTAACGCAGATAAAACGCTGCACACCTAATTTAGCCAATAAACTATATTTATCTCGTAAACGGCATAACCTCGCTGGCGCAGTTTCTGGTGAAAAAATTTCTTGTGGCTGCGGCTCAAACACTAACACAGCAGCTACGCAGTCAAGTGCTTTAGCTTTTTCAACTAATGCTTTAATTACTCGCTGGTGCCCTAAGTGCACACCGTCAAAGTTTCCGATGGTGAGTACGCAGCCATGATCGTCTGGCTGAATGTTATGTATACCGCGAACTAACTGCATTAAAGATTTTAGCCTTGACTAAACTTTTATCATAAAAGAAATCGGCGAATTATATACCACTGGTTGATATTAATCAGTACTTGAAGCATTTTTTTCCACGTTAATTTTTATCCATATTTACTTTAAAATCTTTCAATCGTATGCCGAGTGCAAAAATCATAATAAAATAACTTAATACCCCAAGCGTGATACATAACATAAGCTGTTGTACTTGTTTAATAAAAGTAAAGGATAACCAAACATCAAAATCACTAGATAATTGATAAACTACCATTGCCATCACCAAGGCCGAAATTATTAACTTACCGATAAAGCGTATAGTTTGCGTTGAAAGTTGATAAACCCCTGAATGCTTCAGGCCTCGATATAACAACCAAGCATTTAATGTTGCCGATAATGTGGTCGCTATTGCTAGTCCTACATAACCAAAAAATGGCGCAAGCATTAAATTAAACACCATATTAGCAACCATCGCTTTAATGCCTATTTTCACAGGTGTTTTAGTATCTTGTCTGGCGTAATACCCTGGTGCTAATATTTTGATAAACATAAAACTAAGCAAACCTGAAAGGTAAGCGAATAGAGCAAGTGATACTTGAAAAACATCATTTTGACTAAATTCACCACGCATAAAAAGCACCATAATAATCGGCTGAGCTAATACCATAAGCCCCGCTAATGCAGGCCAGCCAAACAAAGAAACAACTTTGAGTCCCCAGTCTAGCGTTGCACTAAATTCAACAGGGCTATTTTTGCTATGCAGCTTTGATAAACTAGGTAGCACAACCGTTGCGATACCGATACCAAATAACCCTAGCGGAAACTCCAATAACCGATCGGCATAATAAAGCCAGCTGATAGAGCCCGTAATAAGAAAGCTTGCAATAACGGTATCAAGTAATAAATTGATTTGTGTCACTGAAACACCGAATAAAGCAGGTACTATCAACTTCCGAATTTTCGTTACTCCTTCACTATGCCAAGCCCAACGAGGTTTAACCAACATGCCGGCTTGATAAAGAAAAGGTAGCTGAAATAGAAATTGTATTAAACCACCTAGAAATACGCCCCATGCAAGTGCATGTGCAGGACTTTGTGTGTAAGTAGAGCCAAATATAGCCATTGATATAATGGATATATTAAGTAATACAGGAGTAAAAGCCGCCACAGCAAAGCGCCCCATCGTATTAAGAATAGCGCCAGAGAGTGCTGCAAAACTAATAAACCACAAATAGGGGAAAGTAATTTTCAATAAGTTAGCAGCTAAATCAAATTTCTCGCCACCTGGTGCATCATAAAACCAATCGACAAACCAACCAAAACCAAAAAGCATGACAAACAAAGGCGACGCTAACATACCAAATAACGTTACTGCGGTGATAATGACACCTAAAGTGCCTGAGACTTGCGCAATTAATAAACGCGTTTGTTCGTCATTATTTTTTTCACCTGATTTTTCATAGGGAATTTCTCCCTTGTGATCGTTTTGTTGTTCATCCTTGACCTGATATTCACTTAACACGGGGACAAATGCTTGCGCAAAGGCCCCTTCTGCGAAGAGCCTTCGGAAAAAATTGGGGATTTTGTTAGCAAACAAAAACACATCCGCCATCACCCCTGATCCCATAACACTCGCAATGACAATATCTCGGACTAAACCCAGCACACGAGAAATCAATGTCATCGCACTAACAATCAATCCTGATTTAATTAACTTTTTGCTCAAAAAAAGTCCCTCGCTAAGGCCTTAAAAGATAACAATAAAAAATAAAGCTTATTATGTGATGATTTCACCCATTTAAACAATGTATACTTCCCCACGTTCACAACGTAAATACAGCAATATTCTTTTTTAGTTGTTTTTTTTCTTAAATTGGAATAAAACAATTAAAACATTTGACAACCAGCTAAAAAACAGGCATATTTCGTCGCCTTAAATTTAAGCTTATAATCACTCTTTTAGGAGATCACCTTGGCTAACTCAAAGCAAGCTAAGAAGCGCGCAGTACAATCTGAAAAGCGCCGTCAACATAATGCAAGTCGTCGTTCTATGATGCGTACTTTACTTAAAAAAGTACTAGCAGCTATTGAAGCCGGTGACAAAGAAACAGCAACAAAAGAATTCGCTGCTGCAACACCAATTTTAGATCGTTACGCAAGTAAAGGTCTTATTCATAAAAACAAAGCTGCTCGTAGTAAGAGCCGTTTAAATGCTACTATAAAAGCACTTTAAACTTCGC
>JAWSUX010000354.1:0-3825 GCA_033852215.1 Colwellia sp.
TCTCCTGTACCATCCATGCCGGGTAATAATACTAGCTCAAAAATTTAACCCCTTCTTATGTCCAGCAAATGCCATCAGGTAAGTCATATCCACAAAATTCCATATGAATTACTCGCCTATGTGTAGGGAATTTAGCTTTACTGGAAGCATGTAATATTAAGGGTCTCATGATTAACAGGTCACCAGCATTGGCTTCACATTCAATAAACTCTGCTTTTTTCACTATGTCATCTATTGTTGTTTGCTTTAATATTCCGCGAGAATGGCTATTAGGGATAACCTTTAAGCAACCGTTATCTGCGTTGCTATTATCAAGATGAATACGAAAAGTCACCATGTTATTTAAAACAGATTCACTCGGTTGAACATGATGCGTATTATCTTTTAGGCTCCAAGGGCCCCAATCATCAATATGTTGTTTTTTATTAACAGATACGGTTTTATCTTGGTGCCAACTAACTAACCAGTTTTTTTCAGGGTTTTTATCAAATAATATTGCCCTGACTAACTGTGGTTTATCACCTAAAATTGATCTTGCTTTAGCCATTATCTTTTCTGAATTAGCAAGCTTGGCAATACACTCAAACTTCTTCTCAGCGTTACGAATACCATGAAGAGGTTTAAGGCCTTTCGAGGTTGTTATTTCATCAATTAATATATTAACTGTTTCCTGTGATATAAATTGGCTTTCCAATATAAAGCCCTTGTCTAGCTCATTCATTAGATGACCCAATATTTATATTCTTAATTTCATGCTCTATTTCTTTTTTAATAATCAAACCTTCCGCAAGACATCTTTCAGTAAAAAGTTTGGCTGCTAGAGGGTGTAACATCTCAATATCAATTATTTTTAGTTTTCTTTTGCCGACTCTTGAGTCAATTACTGCAAGTGACTGAACTAAAGGGTCGTCAGAGCTTAATGCGTCATCAATACTTAAATCATGTACAAACTCCCAACATGCTTGATAAGCATCTTGTCGACTAAGTTCACCATAATTAGTTAAATTTTTATCGTCTGGGGTAGGAATACTGTTACTCAGCTCTAAGTCTTTAGATACCCACTTTTGGGCAGAATCATCAAACTTACGAGGGATGTTCCAAAAAGCTCTAGTACAAAAATTAGCGACTATTTTTTTATCAAGCGTGATCCACGCATGACCACACGAACAGGCACCATATGCGGCACTGTTTATAGAGAACCTGGGGCGAATAGAGGGAGTAATCCTTTGTTCTACAAGCTGTTTTAATTTAGTCCATTTCATAGTGCTATTAACGCAGATGTATAAAAATTTATCAATTACTTATTGCTTTATCTTTATCGTTTGATTAACATGCGCTCGTTCAATTAATCACCGCTTCATGTCGAATAGGTGAATTCATCAAATAACTGTAAAGGAGATAATATTATGACAATTACATCAACATTCTTTGCAGGTCTTATCCGATAAGAAATACCTAGTTTAGCCACGTCTCGTTAAATCAAGAAAGCCTAAACACTTTAAACTCAAGCTATTAAAGTTAGTTGTTTAAACATTTCCTTCGTTTAATTTCTATAGAAATCCAGACCTGCCAATACGCATTACGTTTTAAATCCTCATTTTCTATAAAGAGAAAGGAATTGGTATTATGGACAAATCCGTCCAAAAAATTACTGACAAAGTTAGCCTCATTGCATCCAAAAAAACTTGGATTGAAGGGCTAGCGATAGATCAGTTAATCAAAACATCAGAATTAGCTGGTATGCATCGCGTTGCGGGTATGCCTGATTTGCACCCCGGAAGAGGTTACCCCATTGGTGCTGCATTTTTTACAACAAACAAAATCTATCCGGCGCTTGTGGGCAATGATATTGGTTGTGGTATGTCGCTATGGCAAACCTCAGCGAAAGTATCCAAAGTAAACTTAGAGAAACTTGCTAAGAAGTTTGAGCATGTTGAGCTGCCATTAGATGAAAGCTGGTCTTCAATTATTGAAAACCGAAAGCATGACAAAGGCATTACAACTGATGGCTATGACCGTGCTTTAGGCACTATTGGCGGTGGCAATCACTTCGCTGAGTTTCAGGCTATCGATGAAGTGTATGACCAGCAGGCATTGGACGAGTTAGGGCTTAATAAAAAACATTTGCAGCTTATTGTTCACTCAGGTTCTAGAGGTTTAGGGCAATCCATTTTGGTTGAGCACATCACTAATCATAATCACGATGGCTTAAACCTTGATGACGAAGACTTTAAAGATTACATGGCCAAACATGATGAAGCCGTTCGTTGGGCTGAGCTTAATCGAGAGCTGATTGCTAAGCGATTTTTAGAAGCGATCAGGGCAAAGGGCGATTGTGCATTAGACATTAATCACAACTTGGTTTCGGCTAAGAACATTGGTGGCTGTAATGGTTGGCTACACAGAAAAGGCGCAACACCAAGTGATCATGGCTATGTTGTTATTCCTGGTTCACGTGGTGATTATAGCTATTTAGTGAAACCACTAGGTAGTAATGGTAAAACTAGCGATAACTTAAATACGAGTTTATTTTCACTAGCGCATGGCGCTGGTAGAAAATGGAAACGTGGCGAATGTCATGGTCGTTTAGGTCATAAGTACAAACGTGAAGACTTATATCGAACAGCTCTAGGTAGTCGTGTGGTTTGTGGCAATAAAGAGCTTCTTTATGATGAAGCGCCTCAGGCATACAAAAAGTGTGAAACGGTGATCAGCGATATGGTTGATGCTGGGTTAATTGAAGTAGTCGCGAAGTTACGCCCCGTTTTAACCTTTAAAACAAATGGAGATTGTTCATCATGATATTACTACAACTATCAGCAGGCCAAGGGCCGGTTGAATGCAGTCAAGCAGTCGGTTTAGCGTTAAAAGCAATTGAAAAACAATGTCGAGAAAAAGGCATAAAGTTCGATATTGTGGAAGCTATTGAAATGAAAGAACGAGGTTGCTTTAAATCAGCTCTTTTACAACTTGATTATCTTAAAGGTGACTTAGCAAAGCAATTAGCACAATCATGGCAAGGAGCCATGTTGTGGGTTTGTCAAAGCCAATACAGGCCAAAGCATAAACGTAAAAACTGGTTTTTCAGTGGTCAAATGTATGAAATAAATGAAACCCAATTAGATAAAAGCGTGACATTTCAAACATGCCGAGCGTCTGGCGCTGGTGGTCAACACGTTAATACAACAGACTCAGCGGTTCGCGCAACACATACTGCAACTGGTATTTCAGTACGCGTTGAAAGTGAGCGTAGTCAACATGCTAATAAACGCATGGCAAGAGCACTGTTATTCCAAAAACTTGAAGCGTCAAAACTTGAACAAATGACGCAGCAAGAAAAAGCCCGTTGGCAACAGCACTGGGAAGTTGAACGCGGTAACCCCGTAAGAACATTTAAAGGTGAAAAGTTTTCTTTAGTTTCATAAAAACGTAACTAAAGCAAATCATTCAAGGAGCATAAAATGACAAATATATTATTTATTTGTAGCCGAAATCAGTGACGTAGCCCAACGGGTGAGCAAGTTTGGAATAAATAATCCAGAGCTAGCCATTAGGTCTGCGGGCACTAGTCCAAAAGCACTTCGTTTTAAATTCACGGATACAATTAATGTTGTGTAGCGACAATGTTAACTAGATTTGATTATTAACCGTTACTCTTTCAACTTTTAGGGAAGCGTGGTAGCCCTGCTAGCTGGAAAAACCTAAACACTAGTTGATTTCATCAATTAGTGTTTGTACTATTTCAGGTGAAACAAACAGTTTTTCTAATTCAAAGCCTTGTTTTAGTTTATTCATCGACTGATCCATCATGCTGATTTTTTTGTG